>JAATVP010000110.1 GCA_014523625.1 Nitrososphaerales archaeon TH5896 | reverse complement strand
TGCAATATTCTGCTGCAATGAAGGTAGCTTTGACAATTGCAGGGAGCGACTCAGGAGGAGGGGCTGGAATACAGTCTGATATTAAGACTTTTTCTGCACTTGGCACATTTGGTTGTTCAGTGGTTACAGCAATAACATCACAGAACACTTTTGAATTGAGAAATATATTTCCTATTCCACCTAAAATAATTTCAAATCAGTTAAGATCAATAATCTCTGACTTTGAGCTGGCCGCCGTTAAAATCGGGATGCTATATGATTCGGGGATAATGGAAGTGGTACAGAAGAAACTCAAGAATGCTAAATTTCCTATAGTTTTGGATCCGATCCTCTCTACTGGAACAGGATATAGCTTAATTTACAAAAATGACCTTGAATACTTTAAGGAAGCTATTATTCCCATGTCGTATTTGCTTACCCCTAATCTGCCTGAAGCAGAAGCTATTACTGGGATAAAAATCAGATCCACCAATACATTAATCGATGCAGCCAATACGCTATTGGACATGGGGACACGCAATGTGGTGATAAAGGGTGGACATTCGAAAATAACTAAGAGTGTTATAGATTTCCTACTTACCGAAGATAGAGAAATAGTGAAATTGAAAAAGAAACGAATAGAAATTAATCCGTTACATGGTTTGGGGTGCAACTTTTCGGCTGCCGTCACTGCACAGCTGGCTAGACAAGTTCCGTTAAAGCACGCCTGCCACTTAGCGAATGATTATGTCTTGACAGGCATGACCAATTCGATACAAGTAGGAAAAGGATCTTGGGTTGTAGATCCTTTTCCTTTTATCTACTCAAATTCAGATAAATTCCTCGTTCTCAAAGACCTGGATACAGCCGTGACTAATATTGAATCAATCGGAAATTTCGGTTCTTTAATACCGGAAACCTCGTCCAACATAGCATATGCAATTTCTCGTCCGACGGGGGTGTCAGACATTGCTGCAGTTGAAGGAAGAATTGCGAAAGTGGGCAACCGAGCGAAGGCAGTAGGGCGTATCCGTTTCGGAGCATCAAAGCATATGGGGTCTGCAGTCATGAGTTATATGAAAGTACACCCTCACATCCGATCAGCCATCAATTTACGATATGATGAGAAGATCCTTGCGATTTGCAAAAAAATCTTTAATGTTGCATCATATAATAGGCTTGTTGAACCTGAGGACAGAAAAGTTATGGAAGGAAGGACGATCCCTTGGGGAATTGAAACTGCGTTGCAAATAAATCCTAATGCGGATGTCATCTATCATTTGGGCGATATTGGGAAAGAGGCTATGATTCTAGTATTTGATACAAATCCGTCTCACTTGGTAGGAAAGGTTAACAATATCCTTATCGAGCTCACTAGAGAATCCACTTGAAATCTGAACCCCTTTACGGGTATCGATTGTTAAGTATATACATGACTTGTGAAGTCAAGAGATGCTGTGAAGGCCGTTATATTGGCAGGTGGACTAGGTACTAGACTGCAACCATACACCTTTTTCATCCCAAAGGCTATGTTGCCTTTAGGCAATAAGCCGCTTCTCGAGCATATCATCTCTTGGTTGACAAATAGATCTAATAAGATTGATCACGTTGTGATATGCGTAAGCTATCTTCATAGAACAATAGAAGATTACTTTGAAGATGGTAGAAGATTTGGAGTGAAAATAGATTATGCTAGAGCGGATAGGCCTTTGGCGACGGCTGGCCAACTAAAGACTGCTGAAAAATTCCTTTCAAATGAGACGTTTGTTTGCCTCTATGGCGATTCCATTTATGAATTTGACATTCATAGAATGATTCGCGAACACCGAAAGTCGAAGGCATTTTTGTCAATGGCTCTGCTTCGTTACAGGACTAACTTAAGGTATGGAGTAATAGAAGTAGTAGGCAAATCCAATAGAGTATCTTCATGGAACGAAAAACCTGAAATTACCGGTTTAATAAACATCGGTTGTTACGTAATCGAACCAGAATTCTTTAAGCTGGTACCTAAATCTAGCGCATACGGAATGGATGAAGCTGTGAAAAAAGCTCTAAATGAGAATAAAATAGTTCGAGGGTTCACCATAAATTCAGGTTTTGTAGATATAGGTGATAAGAAGACTTATTTAGATGAGTACAAAAAATTCGTCAAGAAGCTGGGAAAAATATGATCAACCAGGTGAACTTTCTCTAATGCCCGAACAAGTTTGATTCAAAATGGTATTATCCCGCTTGAATCCTAGCGTACGGAGTACAATAGAGGCCTCTGGAATAATCTCATAGGATTTAGAAAGCATTTACGTTCAAGGGGCGAGGAACTACCTAACAGTTCTGGCAACGATAAGACTTAATGGTGTAACGAAGCGAAATATCTTGCGTGCCATTCAATTTATCCAAGTTTCTCGTCTGTGAGATAATTGATGTTATTTGAAAGAGCAAATCTTATTTTCTAACTAAGTAATTAAGGTATTAGTTCTGATCAAGGTAACATGGAGCCCTACATTTGTCGTCATTCCCTTACTACTACCCACTCTTTGATCATTACTGCTCTGTTATCATTAATTAAGTAGCATTTCTGGTAGCTGTATTTGGTGCTCTTACGACTGTTTCATACTTTATTATTCTCAATACAAAAGCAGGAAGTGAAAGAGGATTATTGTTCATAATCTCTCGTGTGTCTAATCTTACTTTGTGGAGCAATCTTGGCAATGTAAGTCCCTAAAGCAAGTACACCTGTTCCAGCTGCAACAAAGATGTTCGGTGCATATTCCAAACCGGTTGTTCTGAACTGGATATTAATATCTTGTATCATTGTATTGGTAAATAACATTCCCACTATGAGTGCCAG
Organism: Nitrososphaerales archaeon TH5896; assembly: GCA_014523625.1. Classification (GTDB taxonomy): domain Archaea; phylum Thermoproteota; class Nitrososphaeria; order Nitrososphaerales; family Nitrososphaeraceae; genus TH5896. The sequence goes on along the minus strand of JAATVP010000110.1, from coordinate 8,038 downwards.
TCCTGTCAAAATGAGAATTAATCCAGCAAAGACATTCCTGCTTCGAAAAGACAGGCCGAACACGATACCTGCCAAAATTAGACAAGGAGCCCCTGAGATCGAAATGGTTTGATAAAGTAGTGCTCCAGGATCCACATCCACGTTTGGACCTTCCCCTTCCGGCCCGATCAAGAATGCATAAAATGATATCATCATCGATACAAAAAGTAAACCCATCGCTATGGTCCCAATTGAAGTCCAGCTTTCTAACTTCGCCATGTACCGACCAACAACTACAATAGAGTCAGGTTATACCCACAAGTTCTGCTAATTCTTTCCTGCAGGCTGCGCCAAGTAATTCAGCTCCTTTTTCAGGCCCAATCCTATTCACATAAACGCCGTATCCTCGCTCAAGACCAGACCAAGTGTGAAGCTGGGGATAGACTTCTATATGCCAGTGGATCTGTCTACTGTTTTTCTTTTCAGGCGAAAGATGAAACACTAAATTGAAGGGAACATTATTTAGCGCTCTCGACAGTCCCCCCAGTGTAGCTCTAAGGATCATTGCTAGTCCGCTTATTTCCTTTTGGCTGATTTTAGAGAATGTCGTCATATGTTTCTTCGGATAAATCCAGAATTCATATGGGTAGCTTGAGGCCCAGGGACAGAATGCAAGATATGTATCAGTAGATAGTATCTGTCTAGGCCCCTCTGATTCAACGCCTAGTGTTATACAGGCCGGACAATTTCCGTTTTCGTTCATGAACTTGTGAGCTGCCTCCGCTTCGATCTCTATAACTGGAGGTATAGTGGATAATGTTAGAAGATTTAGATGAGGATGGGACGATGCAGCCCCTGCTGCGGTTCCGTCATTGACGTATATGGATACGTAAGTTACTCCCTTCTGGGTATACAGCCATCTAACTCTGTCCTGAATGACAAGCAGGACATTGGTCCACTGCTCAATTGATATCGAGGATAAATTCGCATTGTGATCAGGAGAGGCTACTACAATTTGATGATACCCGTAAGCAGGTTCACTATAATGCGGCTTATCCGTGTAATCCACGGACTCTAAAGTTGTGACAGATGGATTGCTGCTCTGAAAAACACGAACGCACCATTCTTCAATTGGACTTTCCTCAGTATCAGATAACCGCTTAAGGATCCCGTCCTTTGCCACAAGAGCCAGTGTAGCGCGCTCCGTCATCAATTCATTGCCAGGACAGAATGGACAACCAGTTTGCAGGTCAACATTACCCGAGTTATTCATCTGATACGGAAGAATCACAAATTTTTCAAGAACATAGTCTTTTCTTAAATTACCCAATTACATCACCCTGCCCCTTAAAACGAGGCTGATCTTTTAAATAAAGCTTCTGCAAGGCCTGAGCATATCTGCATATCCGATGACTCTTTGTCCGACGTGTATTTCTCCTAATTATTGTTCAAACCCCCCAACGCCTTCAAATCGAATAATATATTTAATTACTCGACTGATCTGCTTAAGAAGATCTTTATTTCCTGCCCCGAAAGGAATGCGCTTATGAGCTTTTTGCCACTCGCTGATCTCTTGTCGATCTTTACCTTTGCTTTCTTACCCACTTGGCTATTTAGAACAAAATCATCTTCTACATAGATGTCAATAGCTTTCCCGACGGCATAGTTGTTTGTCAGGAAAGTTATTGCAGAACCAGCTTCCACAATGTCAAATTCAATTTGCTTACCCAAGGCAGGGGTTTTCGCCTCTACGTCAATACTCACCCCAAGAATATTTTCCAATTCGTTTATTGTTGATCCTCCCTTGCCGATCAATCGAGGAACTGCAACCTTATCCGCCCTGACTTCAATTTTTTTCTCCGATATGATCCTAACTTCTGCTCCTGGGTCAAATCTCCTAATTGTGTCCTTGATCTGCGCCGCAGCCAGTTTTTTTATAGCATCATGATGATTCTCAGGTTTCTCCAAACTACCAATATGAACTACTACATTTTCCTCGCCGTAGGTATAGATTTCATACTCCACTTCCTGAGTTTCAAAATCCTTGATTTCAACAAGAGGTCTCGCGAGGTCAGGTTCAGACATCCCAGATGGGACCCTAACAGTTAGAGAGATGTCAAACACCTTATTTACCGATCCATTCTTGATAAAAATAATTGTGTCTATAATATGAGGGATCATTCCAAGTTCAATTCTTCCAATGAAACGCTGAATTGCATCTAGCGAGGTGGAAGCATGAAGAACTCCTATCATACCCACACCTGCAAGTCTCATGTCTGAAAATACTTCAAAATCTGCCTTCCTCCTGACTTCGTCGAACACTGTGTAATCTGGCCTTACTAGAAGCAGAATATCTACCGCATTTTCAAAACTACCTTCTAAAGGGCCGTATTGTGTAATTTCTTTTTTAACCTGCAAATCTCTTGGAGATTCAAACGTCTTCACAATCTTGCTTCTATCAACATAGTATTCAGCCAAGCTGCTCGCGAAAGTGCTCTTACCAGAACCTGGGGGTCCAGCAATGACTATACCTTCAGCTCCCTCATCTAGTCTGTTCTGTAGCTTGATCGAAAGATGATAGTCCTGAATTCGGAGCTTCACAATGGGCTTAACGACAGTTATCTCCATGCCGTCAGAAAAAGGCGGCTTCGTTACTGCAATTCTGTAGCTTCCATACTGATATACCGTAGCTCCATCTAGGCTAACTTCAACCGTTCCAATTTCTGGATTCCTGCATAGCTCTGAAACTTCTCTTACAATTGACGTCAGTTCATTCCTCGTGACTGGTTTGTTATCCAGGGGTTCAAGGTGAAAGTCCCCCGGGACACCCCTCTTGGCCACAGGCATAACACCTTCTTTCATATGCACGCTCATAGTATGTTCGTCAAAGTAGTCTTCAAAGCCTATTGATGAGCTATTGATCCGACGAGGTATGTGCCAAGTTTGAATACCAAAAGCTTCTGCGACCTGCGATTGAACGTAATCCGCAGTCACCAAGGTAGCTTCCTCAATTAGGGCTAGCTCGTTAATTATTGCATCAATTCTTCCCCGAGTGGCCAAACTAATATCCCCTACTGAAGGCCTTTCACCTAGAATTTTCAATTCTATATTCAAGCTTTTGCATATTCTTCTAATCTTCTTAATTTCATTCAGACCAATGAAGCCGTATTCCTTATTCGTGGATGCTTGAGACTGCAATTCGTCAATTACTGCGACCGGGATGATGATAGAATAGTCGGAACTCTTGGTTCTTTCAAGTATTCTAGTAAATTCGCCGTCAATTATTGCACTAGTATCCAGTAATATCTTCATAACGCCAAAATCAATCCTTCGTGAAATTAATTACAACACGATGTATTATTATTACGTTCGGTAGTAAAAAAAGCAAGAACCATGGTCCGACCGATGCGAAAGACTCTTTAAAAAGTTAGGCGGTTTTAGCGATAATGAAGTCTAAAGGCAACGTAGCGGTAATTACAGGTGCTGCCGGTGGAGTCGGGAAAGCGACCGTCAAAAGGCTTGCGTCTGAAGGGTGTAAAGTTGTATTGATTGGACGGAATAGGAAAAGCCTTGATAAAGTAGCCGAAGTAATTCAGGAGAAGAAGAACGTCCTTGCAATAAAGGCAGATCTCACAAGAGAAGGTGAGGTGATTAGCGCTGCAGAGCAAATAATATCTAAATTTGAAACCATCGACATTTTGGTTAATAACGCGGGGATAATAAGTGATCCAACTCCATTTCATCTCATGACTGAAGAGCAATGGAACTTGCTTGTTAATACTAATCTATTTGGGACTTTTAGAATGACAAAGACCGTACTTCCATTCATGCTTAAGAACAAAAGTGGTAGTATTGTTAACATATCCTCTTTATTGGGAATCAGGGCAATTCCTAACGTTCCATTGTCCATATATGGCGTCACGAAAGCTGGCATAATCATGTTCACCAAAAGTATTGCAGTTGAGTACGGACCGTTTGGTATTAGATGCAATTGTGTTGTTCCATCCACTATACAAAGCCCAATCATAGATCCTTACTTACAAGATGAAAATGCCCGCAGATTACTTGAAACCTCGTTTCCACTGAGGAAGATAGGAACACCAGAAGACATTTCAGGGACTGTTTCATATTTATGTTCTTCAGACGCAAAATGGGTGACCGGTAGTGTTATTACTGTTGATGGGGGGATTTCAGCAAAACAGTAGTAGCTGATATTTGTTAATATTTAGAATTTGTTAGAACTTCCCTCGCCGAATGGGGGGCATATAATCGGTCTTGTTTAGTTTGTTCCCATATTAGCTAGTAGTAGCCTCTTTTTCCATTTTCGTAATTTTGGAATGATAGTACCCATGATTAACTTGTGAAGATTCGGAATATCAGGATCGAAGGAAAGTAAAAGCACGTAATACAAGGTACTGTTCATATCAGCAACAGGAATTGTTGCTCTAGCCAGACGTTCATATCGAGAACTGGCGTAGTGGATACGTCCTAGATGATATTCCCAGCGTAATCTGGTGTACTGTCTAGTAGCTGCAGTGATTGCATATTGTGCTCTTTCTTCATCCGCAAGTAAAGGCTTTAGATTTTGACGTTCTGAGACGGCCAGCAGCTTCCCCTCTTTGTCCGATATACCTGCAAACCGTATGGAATCATCCAACGAAATCACTTCGTCGCATACCTTTTGAAATAAGTTAGCAACACGCTTCATGCTAATAAAAAGCAGTTTTCAGCGTAATTTGAATTTATCAAATTGAGTCCATCAGTTCGTTTTAGAAGCTAACACTACCGTTTATTAGTATAACTAATAACATGATTTAGCATTCATTTGCACATTACAACGCGAATCATTCCTCAAAGTCAACCGTCAATTGGAATAATTGGGGGTGGTCAGCTAGGGAAAATGATTGCACAAGAAGCGAAACGTATGTCACTCAAAGTGCATATTCTGGATCCAGATCCAGAATGTCCTGCCTCTTCGTTAGCGGATGATCTGATCGTAGCTGATTTCAGAAACCAAACTGCAATAAGAAATCTCTCTGATCTTGTCGATGTACTAACGTACGAAATAGAATTGGCAGATTCGGACGTTCTTATCGATTTAAGTCGTGCCAAGAAGGCCATTCATCCCGCTCCAGAGACTCTCAAAATAATCCAAAACAAATATAGACAAAAGGTCTTTCTGCAAGAAAAAAATTTGCCTGTCCCCAATTTTGCATTAGTCGAAGATATTGACGGTAGTACAAATAATGCTGTCTTGAAACATTTCCCATTAGTATTGAAGGCGTGCGAAAACTCGTACGACGGAAGAGGGAACCGGCTAATCTACGAGAAGGAAGAAATTACAAACGTAGCAAGTGAGAAGAGCTTTGGAAAGTGGATGGTTGAAGAAATCATACCTTTCAGGAAGGAATTATCCGTCATGGTGGCTAGAAATGAATCCGGGCAGGTCTCCTCTTTTCCTGTAGCAGAGAACAAACATTCTGACAGCATTCTAGATACCACTTTGGTTCCTGCAAGGATATCCAAGTGTACGGAAAGGATGGCTCGCGACATAGCAGAAAGAACAGTTGATGTCTTGAAGGGTTCTGGGATTTTTTGTGTTGAGATGTTCCTAGCTGAAAATGAAAAAATCCTGATTAACGAAATTGCCCCGAGACCTCACAATTCTGGGCACTATAGTATAGAAGGATGCTCCATTTCCCAGTTTGAACAGCATATTAGAGCAATTTTAAACCTCCCTCTTCCAAAGCCTCAACTTATGTCACCGACTGTGATGGTTAATATTTTAGGACCAAAAGAATTTGAAGGGGAGTACTATTTGGATGGCTTAAACGAGCTACTCACCATAGACGGACTGAAATTGCATTTATACGGCAAACGAATTTCAAAACCGAGGAGAAAGCTCGGGCACGTAACGATAACAGCAGCCTCTATTTCGGACGCAATAGACAGATCGAAAAAAGCAAAGAGTAATTTAAGAATCATGAACAAGATTTAATGTGGCTATGAATCGCACACTTGTCGGGATCATAATGGGGAGTGATTCAGATCTCCCTGTAATGAAGAATGCATCTGACGTTCTGCTGCAGTTCGAAGTCGAGCATGAGATAAGAATTGTTTCTGCCCATAGGACTGTTCACGAGATGATTTCATATGGAGAAAGTGCCAAAGAAAGAGGGTTGGAGGTCCTAATAGCCGGAGCAGGAGGTGCTGCTCACCTCCCTGGCATGATTGCTTCGCTTACGCTATTGCCTGTCATAGGTGTTCCGATTAAGACCTCGAGCCTTGACGGAATTGATTCTCTTCTATCGATAGCTCAAATGCCTTCAGGAATCCCTGTTGCTACTGTTGCCATAAACGGCTCATCTAATGCTGCTATACTCGCATGTCAGATTCTCGCCATCAAGCATCAGGAAATACTTTCTAAACTAGAAGTGTATCGTACTGACATGAGGAGTAAAGTGATCGCTAGTGCAGAGAAAGTTCAAGAGGAATATGATGCAAAGAGATCCTAACTTCTACCCCTTCAACGCTACACGAGATTTAAACAGCGGTTTGACTCCTAATGGCGAATAATCACCTGTCGTACACGTAAAGCACAGTTCTTTTTCGGGTATATTAATAGCCCTTGCGAGTGTAGATGTGTTATTGTAAGCTACGAAATCTGCTCCCAAGGTTCGTGCAACTTTATGTGCAATATCCTTAATCCCGATCGTGTCTTCCTTCACTTGTTGGTATGCCAAAAGTTCTTCCTGGGACGGAAAATCAATACCTGCATAGCAGGGATAACGGACTGGCGGATAGGTGACTATCATACTAATTTTATTCGCCCCATATTCCCTAAGCATTCTTATTATTGAGGCAGAACTTACCCCCCTAACTATGCTATCATCGACTACGACAATATTTTTTCCCCTTATTACGTCTGTTAGCGGAATAATCCCTTTATTTATTTCCACTCGAGTTTCGTGATAAGGCTCGATGAAACTTCGCATCGACCCCTTCTTGCTATACCTATTCTTCATTAATCCTTCCTCGAAGGGGAGGCCAGCTTCGAGCGCATAACCAAGGGCTGCTGGGCGGGCTGAATCTGGAACAGGTATCACAAGGTCTGCATCAGGGATTTTGAATTCTCTTGCCAAGAATTCACCGATACGTTTACGAGCTGCATATACGTTGACACCTTCCATTACACTAGTGGGATGCGCAAAGTAAGTGTATTCAAACGCACAGTGCGCATGTGGATTCTCTCTTGCGAAATATTCTGATTTAAGTCCAGAATCGTCAATCTGAAGTATTTCGCCAGGCTCTACGTCTCTGAGCAAGTGGGCACCCACGGCAGAGAGGGCACAGGACTCTGATGCCACAATGTAAGTGCTTGATGGTTTGTGTAATCCGACAACAAGGGGTCTAAATCCCTTAGGGTCCCTTGCTGCGTAGACCGACCCATCACCGGTCAAAATTGTGAAACAGAACGAACCAATCATTTCCTGCTTTAAAATAGCAAGCGCTTCGGTTAGGTCCTTCCTTTCGGCTAGATGACCTGCCAGATGCTGAGCCGCAACCAAGGTGTCAGTCATCGACTGAGGCGTAAAGGAGCAACCACCTACCATTGATGTCAACTGGTCGACATTTGCGATTGTCCCGTTATGAGCAATGCAGAGTTCTTTTACCTTGATCGGCTGGGCATTATTTAATGTACTCTTACCGGTAGTAGAATAACGGACATGACCTATAGCGGCGTGAGATTCGTATTTCCTCGAAATCACTGGAAATTCGTTGGCTGAAGAAGATACCAATCCAATTCTTTTTAAAGGAACTTTCTGAGGTACTGCCAGACCCCAGGCTTCTTGGCCCCTATGTTGAAGCGCACGCAGGCAATCAATTACGAAAGGTATCACATTAATTCTCTCCATTGAAAAAATACCAACCACACCACAGTTTTCGTGGATCATTTCCAACCCCTCATCAATCTGCTCCTTTCCCAACTATAATGCCTTCTAATGTTCGTACCTCTGAATCCTAAATAGCAGGTCATGCATGCGGTACATTTTGGCAT
>JAATVP010000109.1 GCA_014523625.1 Nitrososphaerales archaeon TH5896 | reverse complement strand
CATATCCTAACATCGTTCAACATGTTTTTAAGGGAATTGTTATAAACGAGCTTTAATTTTTCCAGCTCCAGGTTAGCTAGAATCTGCTGTCCAGTACGATATTGAATAGTGTCAACAGATGACGAATCTGCAGAATAACCAATTTTATTGCAATGGACCTGACTCCTGCTATCTCTTAACATTTCAATCAATTCCTTTGGTCTTTCAGTTGCAACCACATAGCGTGAATTGGATTCAGAAAACATAAGGCTGTCAATTCTTCTGCAAGAATTAGAAGTTAACGAAATATCTATATCAAATCCCGTATTCCCGTTTATGGCCAGCTCCGCCAGTGCTACCGCAATGCCACCCCTAGAGCAATCATGAACACACTTCACAACACCGCTAGATATTAGATTAGAAACGGCCAATGCGTTCCTCTTGTCCTCAGCTAGGTTGAGCTTCGGAATGTTTCCGCTTTCAGTCCTGTGATAGGATAGATAATATTCTGATCCACCCAACTCTTCCTTAGTGTGACCAATTAAAAATATACTGCATCGTGGGTCCAGTCGGGCTCTGCCTATCTTCTTCAGGTTGTGACCTATACCTATCGCGCCTATAACCGGAGTTGGTTTTATAGGTAAACCGTTCTTCTCGTTGTAAAAACTCACTTTCCCACCTATCACGGGTAGTTTGAAGAAATCACAATAGTCCTTAATCGCTGCTACTGCCTGCTGAAACGTCCAAAACACTTGAGGGTTTTCCGGGCTTCCGAACTGCAGGTGGTCGACTAGTCCTACAGGGGAAGCACCAGAACAGATCACATTACGAACAGCTTCTGATATACACCCAAGTGTACCTTGGTATGGGTCGAAATAGCATTGACTGCTATTACCATCCATAGACATTGCAACATATTTTGCGTTACCTAACCACAGAATTGAAGAGTCGCCTTCTCCTGGCCTCAACACAGTCTTTAGCCCTACTTCGGAATCGTATTGTTCATAGATCCAGGAACGACTGCAAATGTTAGGCCTATGCAGTAATTCCAGCAAGATTGAGCCAATGTCCTTGGGTGAATCTTCTCTAGTAGCATACTTCCTTTTCAAGTTAGATGGACGTGTCGATTTTCTGTTCAAAAGTGGCGCACATGTCACGATATGTGCCGGAATGTCAGCTATTACTTCCGAATTATGCCTTATCGTGATCTTCTTGTCGAAAGATACTTTTCCAATAATAGAATAGCCTATATCGTATTTTGCAAATATTTTTTCAAGAGATTCTCTATTTTCCTTACCCACAATCAAGAGCATTCTTTCTTGAGACTCGGAGATCAAAATTTCTGTCGGACTCATTCCTTCTTCTCTGAGTCTTACAAGAGAAAGGTCGACATCAAAGCCCTTCCCCAGATTGTGGGACGTTTCTGACAAGCAGCACGCGAGACCGCCTCCGCCTAAATCTTTCATTGCTTTGATATATCTATTCTTGGTAGCCTCCAAGATTGCTTCAATGAGTATCTTTTTAAGAAAAGGATCAGGTATCTGGACTGCTGATCTGTTTTCGTGAACTAACCCCGTAGACGCGAACGCCGCTCCATGAATTCCGTCTCTGCCTGTAGACCCACCCACCAGAAAAAGCAGGTCATCGATATCAGCGAGATTTGCAATTATTTCATTTGCCTTACTTAGGCCTATACAAACTACGTCAACCAAACAATAATTATTAAATGAAGCATCAAATTCAAGCTCTCCGCCTATTGTAGGAACACCTATACAGTTGCCGTAGTCTGAAATACCTCTTACTACGTTTTGGAGAAGCCAACGTGTATGTTGATTTACCTTTGAGTCGGGACCATTAATGTCTCCGAACCGAAGCCCGTTCATAAGCGCCACGGGTCTAGTTCCCACTGACAAAATGTCTCGAACGACACCACCAACTCCCGTTGCTGCACCTCCGTACGGTTCAATGGCAGAAGGATGGTTATGACTTTCAATGCGAACTGTTAGGACAAGATCATCACCTATTTCGATCAGTCCTGCATCAAAGCCGCTGTCAATCCCAATTCGAGCTCCTGAAACAGGCAGGCGAGAAATATACTTTTTTGATGATTTGTATGAGCAATGCTCAGACCATTCAGCGGCTACCATTTGCAATTCTGTTTCGGTAGGACGCCGGTTCAAAGATTTTTTCAAGTATGAGAATTCAGCTGTTGTTAGTACACTCAATTCTTACATCCCAGACCATTACTTAGTGTGAGTATCACCTAAATGATGCACCAGAGATTGGAAAAACGTTGAACCATCTATGTTGTCGGCGACCGGTGACAATACTTTTTCGGAAGCTCTCTCAGGATGAGGCATCATCCCAACTATATTCCCTTCAGGATTGCATATTGCTGCAATCGACTCAAGTGATCCATTTGGATTTTCATTCAAAAAGCTCAACACGATTTGATCCTTTTGCCTTAATTCCTTTATGGTTGGGCCATCTGCGACATACCGACCCTCACCATGGGCGATAGGCATCCTTATTTTTTGATTTTTTCGGAATAATTTTGTAAACGGAGTATTGTTATTCCTAACTTTAGCATCAACCCATTTACATATGAAGCACAAGTGTTCATTTTTCACTAAAGCACCAGGGAGTAAGCCAGATTCAATCAATATCTGAAATCCATTACAAATTCCTAATACTGGTACGCCATCCCTTGCCATCCTCTTCACTTCATTTATGACAGGACTATGAGCTGCAATTATGCCAGCTCTTAATCTGTCTCCATAGGAAAATCCTCCAGGAAGTACTAACCCTGAAAAACCATCCAAGGTTTGTCTGTTATGCCAAACGTATTCGGCTTCCAGATGCATTACCTCAGACAAAATGTAGAATACGTCTCGATCACAATTTGTGCCAGGAAACACAATGACACCGATTTTTCTCATCGTCGGGTTTGTTAATAAGTACCAAGTTACAGGTATTTAATGTGTGCTCCTTCACATTTTTGCTTTAGGATTCCAATTATGGCAATACGGATTATTTCTTAGTAATATGGAAGTCGGCGCGGAATAGCACACAAAGAAGCATCAAATTTCAGGGTAGTTAGGTTCCTTAGATCCACAGTTGAATAGTCAAAGGTTAAAAGCTAGCATAAAGAACGTCTTGGATGAGAACACGAGCAATCAGGCCAAATATTCCTAGTTTTGGGATCAGCAACTTACCACCTGTATGATATTTCAAATAATTGTAGTAAAAAAAGATAGGCTCTCAACTTTTCAAAGAAGATGTAACTGTGACAACGCACTTACTTACGACAGGATTAAAGAGCCTTAATTCAGTACATATTCTTAGGACCAATTTCCTGGCTTGTTCTTCCGTTCTTGATCTGACTAGCATATTTATGGTTTTTGAACACCTTACTGCCTCGACTTCATCATAACCTCCTTTTAGGATCAGATCCTTTAGGATAGTCTCTCCTTCAGGATCGGGGAGATATTTCTTATTTGCTATCGACACCAGTACTGAGTATTTCTTCTTATCATTACTGGTCCTATTCATGTCCGATCTCCAGAGGAAAACAATAATTGCTCGAAGGAAACAACGGATAATTTTGATAAACAACTTATTAAATACCTATTGACTAGGTTCAACTAAAGTACTGGTCATGTAGCTCAGCTTGGTTAGAGCGAAGGTTTTGTAAACCTTAGGTCGTGGGTTCAAGTCCCACCATGACCTCCTCCCATACAAGATTGCGACTGCTGAAGTAAGTATAAATTGGAATGAGGGGTTCTTTTGAGGATTAAAACTATGCGCCTATTGCGCGAGGGTAAGGTTAAAAATATTTTCCAACTTGAAAATGGAAATTTGCTATTGAAATTTAGCGACAGAGTTTCAGCATTCGACATAAAATTTGACCAGAGAATTCCCAATAAAGGTAAGGTATTGTGTAAGTTCGCGAACTTCTGGTTCAATAAGCTGGATGTTCCCAGTCATTTCATAGGACTGAGACAAGAAAATGCAATGGAAGTTAGGAAACTTTCGATGATTCCATATGAATTCATCGTTCGCGGTTACTACTATGGATCTATGTTGGAAAGATATACCACAGACACTGATTTCAAATATCTTTTTGGAGTGAATTTAACTTTGAAGAAAGGGGAGAAGCTACCTTATCCAATCTTTGAGATAACAACTAAATCCGAGGAGCATGATGTTCCAGTTACAAGAGACAAAGTTCTAGATTCGGGTATCTTAAGTGGGGATACTCTCAGAGAGATTGAAGACATATCATTAGCGATTTACAAAACCATAGGCTCCATCGCGAAACCATCAGGCTTCATAATTGCCGATGTCAAGCTTGAATTTGGGTTTGATGAACGCAATGAATTAAACCTCGCGGACTCCATAGGGCCGGATGAATCTAGAATTTGGCTTGAGAGAGACTACCAACCTGGCCAAACACAAGGAAGCTATGACAAGCAACTTTTACGTGATTGGCTCATTGAAATAGGGTTCAAACAAGAAATGCTTCGATTGGCCTCGAGAGGAGAATCCCCTAAGCCTCCCAGAATCCCTGAATTTCTAATCAATGAAATTAGCGATCGGTATATCTTTGTATACGAAAGAATAACCGGGGAAAATGTATAACAAATTTAATTTGATTAATCATGCTCTTACTACTGAACAAATATTTTCAATTTTGCAACTGTGGTAGGGTCTTGTAATTTCATTACCAAATCTCTTGGTATATCGGAGGATGCTTTGTCACAAAGCACACACAGGGTTCGAGGGCATACGTAGCTACTTTTTCTGATGACTATATCGTGGTTATGCGACAACGTCAAACGCTGATCTGAGAAACCATGCATCCTAAACGTCATCTCACCAGTAATAATTTCAAGATTCACCTTCCTCCCAATCTCCGACAATTTTGCCTTGAATTCACTATCAAAGTCACTGCACGCCTTGCTTGCAGAAACTCCAGCTATACAATCTCCTTTAGTGCTTAACGATACCGCTTTCGTAAATTCTATCGTCTTACTGTGGAGGCACCTAATGTTCCTGTGACCTAAAAAAATGACACTCTCCTCTTTCATAAAACAATTTTTTCCTCGAGTAGCCATATGTGTGACCCAAGGTAAATTTAAATTGAACTCATCTAAGTAGATCAGAATGAATTGTTACCAGCAGCAGCGGGATATGATAGAGCTATCACAGTTTTCTCTCCTGATGGGAGACTTTACCAGGTAGAATATGCAATAGAGACAGTCAGAAGAGGCACTCTTGCAGTTGGATTGAAGTACAATGGAGGGGTCATCCTCGCGGTTGAAGAAAAGACACGGAAATTGCAAATTTCAAATGTTACCCAGAAAATATTTCAAGTTGATGATCACATAGGCGTCGCTGCAGCGGGTTATATTCCAGACGCAAGATCACAGGTGGATCATGCAAGATTTTTTGCACAGAGTAACAGGTTGATTTACGATGAACCAGTTGATGTCGAGGGTGTCGCAAAGAATATTGCCGATATGGCGCAACAATTTACACAATATGCTGGTGTAAGGCCTTTTGGAGTGGCTCTAATTTTAGCAGGGGTGGATGAAACTGGTGCGTCATTATTTTTAACTGATCCTAGTGGAACTTATATCGGTTACGATGCTGTGGCAATTGGAGCGGGAAGCGACCAGGTTACAGAATATCTAGAAAAAAGCTACAAAATGGACATCAGTCTCGAGGAATGTGGTTCTTTGGCGATTGAATCAATTTATTTGGTTAGCGAAGACAAGAACAGTACCAGAAATATCAAAATGGCTGTTATTGACACAAATACAAAGACTATGCGGAAGGTGCTTGATGAAGAACTCGAAAGCTATGTCAAGTTAGCTAAGCAAAGAGAGACTGCGAAGGGCCAGTGAGTTCAGTTAGAAATTCTTTGTTACGATCTTGGATTCGCTCATAAGGAAAAAAGCGCCGAATTTAAAGATTGGCGAATGGGTTCAAGGCGTACCGACTAATATCGATAAAGAACTAGGCAAGGTAATTGTTGTTGAAGTGTTTCAAGTTAACTGTCCCGGGTGTTTCTTGTATGGCATACCTGAGGCTATTGCAGTTTATAATAATAGTGAAAAGAGCGAGGTAAAAGTGTTAGGAGTTGCTACCGCTTTTGAGGATTATGACAAGAATACGTTGGATAATTTGAAACTACTCCTAACAAAAGGTGAAGTGATCGGTGAAACATTGCGCGCTCTTCGAATGTACGGCAGACTCGACAACGGAAACAAACTTCCCTATAGCATCTCTCACCCGGTCGCAATGGATGCATTAATAAGAAGACCTGGCGATGTTCAAGAAAATCAGGTACTAGATTTTCTTGAAGCAAACGTGGACGGTTACCCGACCTATAGTACCCAGGACAAGCAGATGCTTTTTGATCGTGCAAAACACTATCTTTTATCCAAAGAGTTTGCAGCTCTTACGTTCGAGGAGTACAATCTCAGGGGGACTCCTTCTACTATTCTTGTAGATCGGAAAGGCTTGGTACGTGATATTGCCTTTGGTGCCGATGGAGGGCTACAATCCAAAGTCGATTTGTTACTTAAAGAATAGATGGAAACACCCTTCCCTACCCTGTCTGTAGCGCTCCCTGATTCGTCGTTAATCGATTCGAAATCTCTCTTGGAAAAGAGTTTAAGAGTGGCTCAATTCGCTCGCGCCCTATCTATATTTCGAGTGGAAAAAGTTTATGTGTATCATGACGCATCCTCAGCCGTTCGACCAGATGACTCTAAATTGATTACTTTGTTGCTTGAATACTTGGATACTCCTCAATATTTGAGGAAACTGCTATATCCTAAAATGAAATTGCTGCAATTTGCCGGGATGTTGCCCCCGATACAATCCCCCCATCATAAGAAGTTCCTAAGGGCCTCAGAGATTCGAGGTGAAGAGGCTCGAGCGGGGGTTCTAGTGAGAGATAGGGGTAAATGGGTTGTAGATGTTGGTCTGGATCGAACTGTGCCTTTTGTAGGCAATACCGAAACTACTAGAAAGGCGAATTTCAAGTTGTCAGTTAAAGAAGGTCAGCTGGTCGCTAACGAAATCATTGGAAAGGTAGGCGACAGCGAGTACTGGGGATATCATGTATTGATTGTACGCACTCTGTCAGAAATCACAAGTAGGCTTTCTAGTGTAAAATTCCTTATCACTACGCGAAGGGGAAAACCGATACCTCTCATCATTCCGTCCCTCACTAAGAGCTTTAATCACACTTCCGAGGTAGTATTGATTTTTGGTTCACCACGAAATGACGTTTGGGAGATTGTAAATGAGATAGATAGAGATCTCGTTAGTTCATCGCTGGCTATCAATATGTTTCCGCTGCAAGGCACCAACACTGTCAGATTGGAAGAAGCTTTGTTGGGCTCACTTGCCATAATCAATAGTATTCGAGCGTGACTTGACATTTGGCGTCCAAGTTAGACTTGAATTTTCAGTAAATTTATATAAATTTATTAAAGGGGTAGGGAGAGGGATGGTCTATCCATGGGCCATAGAAAATATAGCTCTCCACGAAGGGGCAGTGTGGCATTTAGACCTAGAGCTAGAGCAAGAAGCCTAGAAGCTAGAGTTCGAAATTGGGCCCAAAGTACAGAACCCAAGCCCGTTCTTGGGGCATTTGCTGGGTTTAAGGTAGGAATGTTGAACGTCGTGACTATTGATGATCGAGACAGAACGCCCAATTTTGGTAAGCAGTTGGTAAACCCTTCTACATTACTGGCGACTCCGCCATTGACTATAATTGGTATACGAGGATATCAAGTCGATTACAAGGGCAGGCATGTAATGTTCGACGTAGGATCTCAAGACACAGCTAGGGATCAGAAAAAAAAGGTTCAGCAAGGATCCTCAGAGGAGGCAATGAGTAAGGCAGAAGGTTATCTCAATATTATTAGTTATGTATACGTATTAGTTTCAGTGTCACCTAAAGATGCTGGATTATCCCAAAAGAAACCCTATACTTTTGAAATCCAGCTTACAGGGGGTGATACAAAGCAAAACTTCGAGTATGCAAAATCGATTATGGGTAAGAAGTTAAAAGTGACCGATATATTTCGAACAGGTCAATCGATAGATGTAGCCGCTATAACACGGGGAAAAGGCGTAGAAGGTCCAATTACCCGGTTTGGAGTCAAGAAAAAGCAACACAAATCAAGAAAAAGTGTTCGCGCGGTTGGGACACTTGGTCCCATATCTCCAGCAGTTGTAATGTTCACAGTACCGAGACAGGGTCAACGGGGTTTTCATCAAAGGATCGAATATAATAAACGGATATTGTTAATTGGTAACACTTCAGAAGAAGGACTTGACATCAACCGTAAAGGGGGGTTCAAGCACTTCGGAGCATTAAACGGTGATTTTATAGTCGTAAGGGGCTCTATTCCTGGAGTTCCAAAAAGGCTAGTAAAGCTGAGAATGCCAATTAGGCACAAGATTACGAAAATTCTCGAGCCTAAGATCGTAGAAGTGGTGGTTAAGTAGCTTGAAGGCGAAAGTATTAGATCTGGATCGTAGTAATGTAGGATCGATAGATTTACCACAAGTCTTTCTTACACCATATCATCCTGCTGTAATTCACAAAACTTACGTCAGCCTACTCTCTCATTCGTTCCAGGCACAGGGGAGGTATACCTTAGCTGGAGAGATTGTTAGTGCCGAGTCTCGCAATACAGGTCTAGGGATTGCGAGAATTGCAAGGGCCAGGGGGCAAGGGTTTCCCAGAGCAGGTCAAGCCGCGGGGGTCGCCGGGGTAAGACATGGAAGAGTTGCACATCCTCCAATTTCCTTTAGGAAAATATACAAGAAGATCAATAAAAAAGAGAAAATCCTAGCACTTTGTTCAGCAATCGCAGCAACTTCAAGGCGTGATCTCGTAAAGCGACGTGGACATCAGCTTGAGGACGGTCTCGAACTCCCTCTAATTGTTTCAAATAAGATTGAATCGATAGACAAGGCGAATGATCTTAGTAACACCTTGATAAAATTGGGCTTGGAGGGGGATTTGAAACGTGCGAAGTCGAAGAGCCGCACTGTAAGGGGAACTTCGAGAAGGCATGGTAGATCTTCTGGTGTAAGTGTTCTACTAGTAGTATCTAAAAACAGCAAGATCATGAAGCTCTCAAGATCTTTGGCAGGAGTTGATGTAAAAGCCGTGGATAGTTTGAATGTAATGGACTTAATGCCTGGATCCAAACCAATAAGGCTGACCATGTATTCACAGAATGCAATTGATGTGCTAATGGAATTCGATGGATTCAGTACAAACTTCGAGAGGAAAACTGAATGAGTAAAGATATACCTGCAAGGGATCAGCAGCTTTCAATAGAAGATGCTAGGTCGGTTCTCATTCAACCTTACATTACTGAGAAAACGTTCAATATGATTGAAAAGGAGAACAAATTGGTTTTCATAGTCAGAGAAAGGAGCACAAAGAAACTGATAAGGGAAGCAATGAATGTTTTGTACGATTCCGAGGTGGTAGATATTAACACATCAAGAACGATCAGAGGAAAGAAGGCTGCTGTGAAGTTCAGTGATCCAAATGGAGCAAGAGATTTGGCTACGACGTTGGGCCTGGTGTAGGGTTTGTGTCAGTTCGGTTAGGGTTGCTTCTTCCCAGTACGTTTAAAAGAGGAATAAATCATGCAGACGGTGATATAGATGGTTAGAGAGTTTAAGTTTAAAGGTTATCTACCTGAACAACTTCAGGCATTACCCATAGAATCACTTTTGCCACTTTTGAACTCAAGACAGAGGCGTTCTTTGGATAAAAGAGTGAGCAAATTCATGACCGATGAAAAGAGAAAACTTCGCGAAGAGATTAAACAAAATAGGGAAGGAAAGTCGACTGACGAGATAAAAACCCACCTTAGAGATATGATTATTCTTCCGGATATGATAGGGGTGACTATTAAAGTCCATAACGGGAAGGAATTCGTTCCTGTAAGTATTAGACCCGAGATGGTTGGGCATTACGTGGGTGAGTACTCTATCACTAATAAACGCGTTCAACACGGAGCTCCTGGAGTAGGTTCATCGAGATCCAGTCTGTACGTGCCCTTGAAGTGAATGTATTATGCCAGAGTACGGATATGCTTTAGAAAATTTCGATAAGTCGAAACACGTACGAGCTTCTATAAGGGATAAGTCAACTTCGCATAAGCATGCTAGAGAGGTGGCAGTAGCTATTAGAGGAATGTCGATCGAAAAAGCTCGCCTGTTTCTTGAAGACGTAATTGCTAGGAAGTTAGCTGTACCATACAGAAGATACAATAATGAGGTTGCTCATAGGTCTAATATCCGTGATGGCTTTTGCTCAGGTCGATATCCTAAGAAAGCAGCTAGAGAAGTGTTGAAGTTGTTGGACAATCTTGAGGCAAATGCTGAATACAAGGGAATGGATTTGGACGCATTGAAGATCACAAGTGCCGTAGTACATAAAGGTACAAAGATCAAGAGATTTACTCCTAGAGCTATGGGAAGATCTAGTCCCAAGTACAATACATTGATACATTTTGAGCTAGTTGCACAGGAAAAGAGGGTTCATGAATGAGTGCTATCAATAATGTAATGAAAAATAATTTTAGAAATCTTGAGTTAGACGAGTTCCTTTCGGAAACTCTAAGAGATGCAGGATATGGACGCGTAGATGTACAAAAGACGCCAATAGGAACCAGAATCACCTTAAGTGTTACCCGTCCAGGGTTGGTGATCGGAAGGAAAGGCAGTGGAATAAAAGATTTAACTTCAAAGTTGGAACAAAAGTTTGGTTTATCCAATCCTCAGATCTCGGTCACGGAACTCGAAGCCCCTGAGCTGAACCCCAAGATTATGTGTAATCGAATTGCACAATTAATTGAACGAGGTACTGCATTCAGAAGAGCAGCGATATGGACGAATAACACGATAATGAATGCAGGTGCTCTGGGCGTTGAGATCACTGTAGCAGGTAAACTGAGAAGTGAAAGAGCCCATTTCGAAAAGCACGCTGCAGGACTGGTCCCAAAGAGCGGCGATGTAGCGAACAAGGTGGTAAGGTATGGAGTCACTCATGTACTCACTAAGATGGGTTTGATGGGAATACAGCTGAAAATAGCGCTTAAAAACGAAATGCCTAAGGAGTTCGAGATGATCGATTCAGTAACTAGTGACAAAACGACGGAAGTCCAGAAGCTGGAAAGTGAAGTGCAAACTGGATCAGAAGACAAGAAGCCCATTGAAGGAAATGAATCTGTAGAGGCGGAAGTAAAGAAAGTTGGGTAGAATAAAACTAAAAGTGTTACGCGAAATGAATGATAAGGATCTTACAGAGAAACTGGATGAACTATCCTCAGAGCTTACAAAGCTGAGGTCTGAGGGTGCAAAAGGTACTTTAAAGAAGGAAACAGCGAGCATCAGATGGACCAGAAGGGATATTGCGAGAATTAAGACGATACTCAATGAGAAGGTCGAAACCCATTGATAACACCCGAGAATTTGATTTTTCATGAGTTAATCGGACTGCACGCTCGCACGTTCGATTCAGGCCCATATTCTGGATTATCTGGATATATTGTTAAGGAAACTAGAAACATGATCACTCTCAGATGTGGTAAGGTACTGAAGAGTTTACCAAAGAATTGTATTAATATTAGGTTTACTCTTCCTGCTTGCGGTTGCTTTATAAGTGGAAACAGTCTGATAGGGAGACCAGAGGACCGAGTTGTAAGGAAGAGTTTGGGATGAATTA
>JAATVP010000108.1 GCA_014523625.1 Nitrososphaerales archaeon TH5896 | reverse complement strand
TGGTTAGAAATATTGGCATTTCTGTGTCTCCACCTCGGAGGTCCTGTGAAGACAAAAATTGTCCTTTTCACGGTAAACTCTCGGTTAGGGGACGGGTTTTTACGGGTACTTTGGTAAGTGCTAAGGCTCGAAAAATGGTTGTAGTTGAACATCAGTACTCTAGGCCAGTAACGAAATACAAAAGATTTGAAAGAAGCAAATCAAAAATGCATGCGTATGCTCCCGAATGTATGGAAGTAGTTGAAGGAAAACGGGTACGGATAGCAGAATGCCGACCTTTGACCAAGACTGTTGCTTTTGTGGTGATAGAGGTGGAGCAATAAACGTCATCTAAATCAAGAGCTGTTTCAGCAAAAGGTGTGGAGGAATTCAGGCCTTATGTAACAAGAGCGCTGCCAATGACTGCCACTTTGGTATGTGCAGATAATACCGGTGCTAAGATTCTTCGCATTGCTCAAGTAAAGAGATTTAAGGGACGACATTCCCGTTTACCGTCGGCTGCTGTGGGCGACTTTGTATCTGTAACCGTCAAGAAAGGTCCTGCAGAGTT
This sequence comes from Nitrososphaerales archaeon TH5896, assembly GCA_014523625.1. GTDB lineage: Archaea > Thermoproteota > Nitrososphaeria > Nitrososphaerales > Nitrososphaeraceae > TH5896. The sequence continues at coordinate 9,494 of JAATVP010000108.1, read as the reverse complement.
AAGAAAGCAGATTTTTGGGGCAGTTATAATAAGGCAAAAATACCCTGTCAGAAGGTTAAATGGAAATAGATTAGTCTTTGAAGATAACGCTGCTGTATTGGTCACACCTGAGGGTGAGATCAAAGGAACAGACATAAAAGGGCCAGTAGCTGCAGAGGCAGCTGAAAAATGGCCAAGGATTGCAAATTTGGCTGCACTAATCATTTGAATGGTGAATGGAGTAGAAAAATTATTGACAAATAGATTAATGGGGGTCGTCCCAAAGCATTTAACAGAACGCAAAGTCAGGTCTTCACTTTCGCGTGCCCTACGGGAGAAATGTGGAAGGCGCAACTTAAGAGTGATTGCCGGTGATACAATTAAAGTAATACGTGGTGAATACAGTGGTATCGAAGGCAAGGTTGAAAAAGTTAACATGAGGCGGGGAAGTCTCGCTATTGAAGGAATCCAAAGAGAAAAGGTGCGTGGAGGAAACGTAAAGGTGGAAATTAATTCTACTAACGTAGTGATTACCGATTTAGATTTGGATGATAAGTACAGACAAGCACTGATTCAAAGAATTCGCGAACCTAAGAAAAAAAATCCGACTGAAAAGAAAGCTCGAAATAGGAAACAAGACAAGCGGCGTCCAACAAGTAATAGAAAGAATACAACCAAAGGAGAAGAGAAATAGATTTGGCAAAGAAGGGAGGCGATACTACGGTCAAGAGGCAGAGTGCTCCCTCGTTTTGGAAGGTTAGACGAAAGCATGGACGATTTGTGGTCCGTGCAAGGCCAGGACCCCACCCTAAAAATATTTGTTATCCTCTGGGGATTCTGATAAGAGATGTATTAAGAGTTGCGCAGAGCATGGACGAAGTAAAGAGACTGCTCAATGATGGTAAGGTGGCTGTAGATGGAGTGGTGAGGAGAAACATTGGTTGGCCGGTAGGACTAATGGATGTTATAGAATTGATTCCCTTATCACAGGCGTTCCGGTTAGTTCCAAAAAATAGGAATCTCTTGGTCCCAGTTCTTCTTTCAAGACAGACTGAGAAGAGCCTAAAAATACTAAGGGTAACACTAAGGAAAACGATCAAAGGGAAAAAAACACAATATGGTTTCCATGACGGGAAAACTTTGATTGCAAATGAGCAGTATTCAGTAGGAGATTCATGTTTGTTCGATTTGTCAAATAAGGAGGTCAAGTCATATATGAAATTAGATAAAGGTTCAGTTGTCCTTGTTACAAAAGGCGAGAATGCAGGGGCTATTGGAAAGATTGAAGAAATTCGTGAAGGCCTTTTCTCGTTGCCTAAGCGAACAGTGGTTTCATTCGGTGACAGGTCAGTTGAATTACCGGTACAGATGGTCATGTTGGTCGGTGAACAAGAGCCGATTATTCAGGTGAGTTAAAAAATATGGATACTTCGAATTCGGAAAATATAATGAGAAGAATTTCGGTGGGCAAGGTTGTTATAAATATCGGTGTCGGAAAATCTGGAGAACCTGTTGAAAGAGCTAAGCACGGTTTAGAAGATTTGACTGGAAAAATACCCACGGTAACAACGGCCAAAAAAAACTTGCGAGATTTTGGAATCCACCAAGGAGAACCGATTGGAGCGATGGTGACGCTAAGAAGAAAGGATGCAACCGATTTCTTGAAAAGATGCTTAGAAGCGAAAGGCAACAAAATGAATATCGGTTCCTTCGACAATTTTGGCAACATCTCTATTGGCATACGTGAGCACATTGATATCCCTGGTACGAAATACAACCCTGATATTGGAATTTTTGGCATGAATGTGTGCGTTAGTTTGGTACGGCCAGGCTACAGCATATCTAAGAAAAGAAATAAGGGTAAGATCGGCAAAGGTCACCGAATTAGCAAGGACGGGGCAATTGAATTCTTTACAACTGGATTTGGAGTCGAAGTATCATAATGCCAAAACCTAGAGATTATGAAATTACTAAGAGGAGAAAAATTGCTCACGGTAAGGGTTCGAGGTGGTGCAAGAGATGTGGTGCGTATAATGGATTAATACAACAGTACAAATTGTTCCTATGTAGACAATGTTTTAGAGAGGTTGCCCAACACTTGGGCTTTTACAAGTACGAATGATTAGGAGGATGAGGATAGTTATATGCCAGCATTAAATGTTCTAGCGAATTTGTTGAATACCCTATACAATAACGAATCGAGAAGAAAAAAGGAGTGTATTGTTGTGCCGGCGTCTAGATTCACTAGTGAAGTCTTGCGGGTTATGCAGAAACATCATTTCGTAGGCGAATTTGAACAAATAGACGATGGTAGAGCAGGGAAGTTTCGCATTCAACTCCTAGCCACTATAAACAAATGTGGGATAGTCACTCCAAAGTATAGTGTTAGAAAGAATGGCTATCTTGACTGGGAAAGACGATACTTACCCGCATTTAGCATAGGTGTATTAATTGTCTCAACAAGTAAAGGTGTTATGTCACATCATGAAGCCCAGCAACTTGGTTTAGGTGGAGTCCTAGTGGGGTATGTGTACTGAAAAAATTCCGGTTGAGAAAATGAGTGTTGATGTTACGATACCCTCAGAGGTAACTGTATCCAAAGAAGAAAATCATATCCAGGTTAGTGGAAAGCTAGGGACCCTTACAAGAGATTTGTCGAAGATTCCGATAAAAGTTGATATTGTTCAGGATAGCATTAAAATTTCCTCTTATGGAAAGAGGAAGAAAGATTTCGCGATAATTAACACTGCAAAAAGCATATTGAACAATATGATCCGCGGAGTAGAACGAGGATACACTTATCGATTAAAAGTTGTTTTTGCGCATTTCCCCATTTCTGTTAAGGTAAAGGGATCTGAGGTACATGTGGAGAATATTTTCGGTGAGAGAGCCCCAAGAATAGCCATGATAGTAGGCAGCAATACAAGAGTGAAGACAAGTGGGGACGACGTGTTGGTAACTGGACCGAGTATTGAAGATGTATCTCAGACTGCTGCCAATATCGAGTCATCAACAAAAATAAAGGGCAAGGACCAACGTGTATTTCTAGATGGATTATACATTTATTCTAGGGAAGCCGGAATAACATAGAAATTGTATTGTCGGTAGGGCTCATCGTTTTGATTCAGAGTAGATTTAATAGTTAGGAATTCACTATGTTTCAAATTTCGAGTTTTGAAAGATTTTATTGTCTCCAGTATTTGCATTCATGTGCTAATGAATCTTTTTGAAGATAGAGAATGAGCTTAAGCATAGCATTTAATTGATTAAAAGGAGTGTATTTTAACGTGAAAGGTGTTATACTTGCTGGAGGATTAGGGAAAAGACTAAGACCAATTACCGACGAGAGGCCAAAACCTATGATAGAAGTTTGCGACCGGCCAATAATAGAATGGCAAATCAGATGGTTCAAAAATCATGACGTAGATGAAATTGTTATATGTGTAGGATACCTTAAGGAGCGTATTATTGACTACATCGGAAGTGGGAACAGATTCGGTGTAAGAGTTGGTTATGCTGTTGAAGAGGAGCCACTCGGAACAGGCGGAGCACTGAAGAATGCTAGAAGCTTGATCAACAGTGCTAAGGACGAGGGATTCTTTATGGTAAATGGCGATATTTTGACCGACCTCGATCCGAATATTCTAAAGCACACCAAAAATTCTGCACTAGCTCTCGTGCCATTGAAAAGTCCATATGGTGTTATTGAACTGGATAAGAACGGCCTTGTTACTGGCTTTGTTGAGAAGCCGCAAATCAATGACAAATGGATTAATGCTGGAGTCTATTTTTTCACTAAAGATGTTTTCGATTTTCTACCGGATCATGGAAACATAGAAACTTCGGCTTTGCCCATCATGGCAAAAAATCGAAATTTGAAGGGCGTTACATTTTCTACCTCTTTCTGGAGATCGGTTGATTCGCATAAAGATATGGATGAGGCTAGTAAGGAAATTCAGAGTTCCCAATTAGTTTCACGAGGGAACTAGTTGAATTCTTCCGGAGGAATCAAGACTGGATACAGTCTGGGGACTCTGCTTTCGATAGACGAAATCTTGAGATTTTCTCGCCTAGCAAATGATTACAAGAATGTTCATTCTCTCTGGGTACCAGAAACCTGGGGACGAGAAGCTTTTAGTACTTTAGGGGCGATTTCTCAAGTTGCCCAAGGTCCGAAATTAGGAACGGCAATACTCAATATCTATTCAAGAACTCCTTCTACCATAGCAATGGGTGGGATCACCCTAGATTTTCTCTCTGGGAATCGAACTTTGTTGGGACTAGGGGTAAGTACTAGTACAATCATTGAAGATTGGCATGGATTAGCCTTCGATAAGCCACTTGCCAGAATGAGGGAGATGGTTACTCTTCTCAGGCTAATTTGGGCTGGAAATCCGGTATCCTTCAAGGGCGACTTCTTTAATGTTTCGAATTTTAAACTCTTGTATCCCCCTCTTCGGAGTTCTATTCCTATATTTTTAGCTGCGGTAAATCCGCTAATGATAGCACTCTCCCTATCGGTCGCAGAGGGTCTACTCTTATACTTGAGACCTTTTAACGAGTTGAGGTCCACAGTTCAAAGGATAAGAAGAGACATAATGAGGCCATTTGAATTGGCTTCGGCATTCATATGCTCAATTTCAGATGCGTTTCCTGATAAAGCACGAATGCGCGCAGCAAAGACGCTGGCGTTTTATATTTCAGTGGGAGTATATTACAGAAAACTTATTTCAAGCTCTGGTTTCGCGAATGAGACGGAAAGTATTGTTGAAGAGTACAATAAGAGAGGACTTGATGCAGCCTCCAAAATTGTTTCTGACAAATTACTGGACGAAATTGCTATTTGCGGGGGTTCCGAACAGGGCAGACGCTCGCTGCAAAGATTTATCTCTTCAGGAATAACACTTCCCATTTTACAAATCAATCCCGTAGAAGGAGAAGATACTCAGAAATCCTTCATCAAATTGTTGGAGACCTTCTCGAATGAATAAAGTTGCAATTGTAGACTATGCTACCACCAAATTTCGAAAACTAACAGACAAATCAGTTTACGAATTGGCTTGTGAGCCAGCTATGGAAATTTTGAGATCTTCAATAATACCAGCGAATAAGATAGAGGGTCTATTGTTTTCGAGTTGTTCGAATGATCTTTATACTGGGGCAATCGCTTCTGAAATGTTAGGTATAAATCCCAAAATAACTTGTAGGATTGATAATCTTTGTAATTCCGGTACTGTTGCATTATCAGCTGCTTATTCGTATATATCTTCAGGACTATGTGATTCAATTTTGGTAGTTGGCGCAGAGCTACGTAACAGCCCTGGTTCCAAGCTTATTTGGGATGTATCCAGAGGTCAATTTACTTCCCCTATTTACTGGGCATCAGTGTTTGCCAAAATGCATATGCGAGAGTATGGGACCACTGAAGAGGATATGGGAGCCATAGCAGTCAAGAATAGATCATTGGCGATAAATAATCCAAATGCTATGTTCAACAAGCCAATTTCGCTTGAAGATGTATTAGATTCCAGAAAGCTTGTCGAGCCAATTAAGTTGCTAGATTGCGGTGCACTCTGCTCAGGGGCTGCTAGTGTATTACTTGTCTCCGAGGATATTGCCAGAACCCTTGATGTCCAGCCTGTCTGGATAGACGGAATAGGACAGCAAACCAACTGTGCAAGCGTAGCGCACGCTATTCCGGGTGTATTCAAGAATGGATCAAGCAAACTAGCAGCGACCCATGCCTATGAAATGGCGAAAGTAAACCCCTCAGATATTCAGGTCGCAGAAATTCATGATGCATTTACAATAATGGAAATCATGGCATTTGAAGACTTGGGGTTTGCTAGAACTGGAAAGGGAGCATCGTATGCCTTAGACGGGGACATTGCAGTAAACCCCAGAGGTGGAATTCTCGGATCAGGTCATCCAATAGGCGCAACGGGGATCGCCCAAGTGTGCGAAATTGTATGTCAGCTAAGGCATGAGGCAGGGATACGACAGGTGGGTAGTAGTAATGTAGGACTAGTTCATAATCTTGCAGCAGCAGGGACTTCAGCAACAATAGTGATTCTTCGTTCGTGAAAATTGGAGTAGTATTTGATGCGACGTTTCATAAAACAACTAAAGAATGGCATGCTTGTGGTTTCTTATTGTACGTCTTGCCAAAAGAAAATTTGGCCGCCGTACGAGCACTGTCCTTCCTGCTATCGTAGAACATCAACGATAACTGCTGGCAAATTCGGAAAAATTGTTGAATTTAGCAAATCCTGGCTAGAGGAAGAGAAGGTAATAGTAGCACTCATAGATATGGATGGGATCTTGATGTTAGGCTCTGTGTTAGAAGGACGAGGGATTTCTGTTGGGGCAGCGGTAAAATTGATAGCTACAGGAGCAACTCCCGAAGGAAAGATCTATTTCTGTTTCAGAACACTGGATCGGTTTGATTCATATACGATGAACAAATAATGTATCTAAAGCGGGTTATGAGCTATGATAGATTTGTCGATGATCGACTCCTTACCAGTAGGGATGCCCTTAATACTACTCAGATGAAACTCAAATTAGTCGAGATCGATGAAGGAGCCAGAGATTTCTCCCAACGGTTTGGGAGAAGAGTCCTAGTTAGGAAGGTTCTTCTCACAATGAAGTATTCTAAAACAGAGGAGGTAGAAGAAGTAGAATTGGACCTGGAGTTACTTGAGAACAAACTCCGAAAGGAGCGATTATTCTCCTCTTCCAATAGATGGGTATCATCGAATGAGATAAAAAATGGATATATAATTGCAAATCGACATCTTGATTTGCTCGCAGATGCGATAGCATTGGACATAATATCCTTCTGACAATAGTAAGCGCACGTGAGCGAGATAATCAAAGCGCCGCTGATCAGACTCGAACTGATGACCCACTGGTTAACAGCCAGCTAAGCTCCAGGGGAGTTTTCCAAACCACGCTAGAATTGCTCTACCATGCTGAGCTACAGCGGCGCAATATTGCAAACATTCTTGGACAAATTAAATGTTGTGTTGGACCAACAGAAATAATTCGTCAGCTCTCTGAAAGGACTAGCTCATCAGCATATAGCTCAGACGAATCCAACTAACTGAAATTGAATGTTCCCATGATATTAATGACTTATTCAATTTGTGATAGCATCTGTTGGTCAGAATAGATGGCGTAATTTATCGGTTGTAGGCCAGGGTTATAGCCACAAATTTGGGGAGTTGTTGATAGCTGAATAGGCATCGTATATTGCAGCATAGCACCTGAATTGTATCAAAAGGAAGCCTCTTTAAGACCGCACATCGTCCTGCCTAAGTTTGACGAATTTCGTATACATTCTAATAATCCCTAATAGTTCAGAAAAGGACCCATTTCTAAATCGTTCAATAAAGAGAACGTTTTTTTTACTATTGGCATGGGGGCATATCTAGAACTTGGATTAAAAAGTTATAGACACCCTTTTTGAACATTTAGTCTTTGAAGGTTAACAATGTGTTTAATTAACCTCGTGGACGCCTTTCATAAGTTAAGTCATGTACGCATTCGCCTACCTAAGGGTAAGTACTGAAGAACAGACTGTTATGAATCAGAAACTTGTCCTTGATAAATGGGCCTCTGAACATGATTTTGAGATACTATCGTATTTCGAAGACTCATCAGTAAGTGGAAAAATCCCAGCAATTCGGAGGCATGCCTTCAAAGAGATGCTCGACATCATTAAAGCAGATTCTGTAGATGCCGTATTAGTATATGAACTTTCCAGGGTTGGGAGAACCTTCTGGGATACACTCGACGCGATAAAAGCCATTGAAGAATATGCACCTTTGATTTCATGCTCACCAAGAGAAACCTTTCTTCAGAGTACAGAACCCAGTGTCAGAAAATTGATGATCGGTATACTCACTTGGGTTGCCGAGAGAGAGCGAGAAATGCTGGTTCAACGAACCAAAGATGGGATGAAGAGAGCTAAGGAATTCGGCAAAAGCATTGGAAGGCCCCAGGCGATAATAGATAAGAACATACTAGTCAAACTACTAGCGGACAACACTCCCCGTTCTAGAATTGCAAAGGACTTAGGGATTTCAAAAGCAACGTTATATAAGGAACTACGACAAATTCAGTGAAAACTCTAGTATTGGCCTGTCCTATTGATTCCATTTAGAGCAAACGCTCAACTTTCTCAATAATTAACCCTACAACGCTAAGTAGGTACTCTAGATTTTTCCTGTCAATGGCGAGTGGAGGTATTAAAACTATTGTCTTTTCCAGCGGCCTCAAGTAAACCCCCGAGTGTAGCGCATTCTTGAAAATGAAAGAATCAACAGGCTCGCCTGTCCTCTTTTTTATCGCGTCTATCCCTTGATTTGAAATATCTAAGCCGGCAAGCATTCCTTCGTGTCGCACATTGCTTACAGCTGGAGAATTTTGGAGCTCATACAATCTCTTCCTTATGAATCTTGATTTCAACGAAATATCTCGTATTAGACCTCTTTTTCTATACAGTTTCAAATTAGCAATGGCGGTTGCGCAGCCAATAGGATGTCCGCAATAAGTGTGACCGTGATAGAGTTTAGCTTTGCTATCAAGGAACGATCGAAATATTTCAGAGTTCGTTAGAGTGACCGCCAAAGGTGTATATCCTGCAGTTAAAGCCTTACCAAAACAGACAATATCTGGAACTGAATCTTGTTTCAAATATTCTATCATATTTCCGAGCCTACCGAATCCCGTTGCTATCTCATCCAAAATGAGTAGAACCCCGTACTTCCTTGCTAGCTTAGCTATTTTCTTTTGATACCCCTGTGGATAAATTTTAATCCCACCTGCGATTTGAGCGCCGCTCTCCATTACTATTGCGCAGGTCTTCGCAGAAATTTTCTTAATACATGATTCGGTTTCCTCAAGGATCTCATCTAATTCAAATAATGGCTCGCCCAACATCATGGAAGGACTAGGTAATCGGGTCACCTTTGTCAGTAGTGTTCTATATGCGGAAAAGTATCGAGGGACATAACCCACAGACATCGCCCCGAATGTATCGCCGTGATATCCATTTTGAAGTGAAACAAAATGTCTCTTTTCTGGTCTGCCTCTATTCTTATAGTATTGCAGGGCCATCTTCATCGCAACTTCTATTGCAGTAGAACCGTTATCAGTATAGAAAACGTGTTCCATTCCTTTTGACAATTTCAAAAGTTCAACGGAAAGTTCTATCGACGGTTTATTTGCAAGGCTGAAAAGACTAGAATGTTGAAGAGAATTAATCTGGTTTTTCATTTCTCTGATGATCTCCTTCTCTCCGTGGCCCCAAACATTGCACCACATACTTGCAACGCCGTCAAGATATTGTCGACCTTTTGAATCTATCAAATAGAACCCCCTTCCTCTTGTTATTATCTTGATCGTTGAACTATCCCATTGGTTCATATCTGTATAAGGATACCAAATGTGATGTCTACTGAAAAGTGCCATATTGAAATAAAGCAAACTGCTTCATTATTAAATTGCTG
>JAATVP010000107.1 GCA_014523625.1 Nitrososphaerales archaeon TH5896 | reverse complement strand
TGAAAGGATTATTCGTCACTGGAACCGATACCAATATTGGAAAGACATTCATAGCCTGCACAATAGCGAAGATCCTGACTGAATATGGCATTGACGTAGGAGTAATGAAACCATTTGCTACATCGCATAAACGATATTCCTCAACGTTTGGTTCTGAGGATGCATGGAGACTTTCTCGTGCTGCAAAGGTAGTTGATTCCCACGATTTGATAAATCCCTTTTTCTATCAAATTGGGACTGCCCCTTTTCTAGCGGCAAGGATGAGTGGAAGACCACCTCCTAACTTGGGTCATGCAGTCAAAATATTGCGAAGGCTGTCAAGGCAGCACGAGTTTCTTGTGGTGGAAGGTATTGGGGGGATTATGGTGCCTATATCTAGGAAGGAAACAATGTTAGATTTTATTAAGATGGTTGGATTTCCTGCCATTATTGTGACATCGCCAAAGTTAGGTACTATAAACCATACACTGCTTACTTACCAGGCTTGTGTTGATAGGAAAATTCGAGTAGATGCAATAATTATCAATAAGATTCCCGAAAAAACTTCGAAGGTACAACGCCGTCTCCCATCGTTGTTTGCTGCACTAACGGGGGTAAAGAGAGTAATTGAAATCCCAAGATTTCATAACGGCTGCAATCTAAAAAGTATCGAGAAATTAATTGCACGAGATCTATTAAATTTTAGGAAGTAAATAGAACTTTTGGACTCTTGGCAGCTAAAATCTTTCAAAACTCGAAATTTGAAATATAATTGGATGTTCGTATCCGATTCCTTGTCCGATATCGGTATGCGAGAATTTTTGAGAATTATTACTTACTAAAATCAGGTTCGTTAATTGATAATCATTATTGAGCTTGAGTGTTTCAGAATCTATTTCCCTATACTCTCTTCTGCTTGTTAGTCTTCTGAACGATATTTCTAATTTCGAATTCTGAAATATGAAATGAAATAAGTTCCTAGATCAATTTCAATTTGTTGGCTGCATATCTAATAGCATCTACGGCATTCCGTATATTAGCCAGAGTGTGCGAAGCTGACATGCTAATTCTAATTCTTGATGAGCCTTTCTTGACCGTAGGAAATCTTATTGGTTGGATTAGGATACCTTTTTTCAACAGTAAATTGGAAAACTTAACGGCATTTTTTTCAGAGCCTATTAAGATTGGGATTATTTGAGTTCGAGGCTGGTCAGCGATGAGACCGAGCTTGCAAAGCTCCCCACCAAGAAGCTCTATATTTCGGAACAATTTATTCTGCAAGTAACCTCTTTCTACAACACCTAAAGCTGTCATTGCTGACACACAGAGGTGGCTAGGGACAGAAGAAGTATAAATAAACTGTCTAGATTTATTTATCAAAAATTCTCGCATTCGTCTTGAGGTGGCAACGTAGCCTCCAAAGCATCCTAACGCTTTACTCAGGCTACTAATGTGAAAATCGACATTCGAGTTGACTCCAAAATAGGACGGAATTCCTGAATAGGAACGATCTCTTGAATTTCCAAATATGAAATCACCGTGCGCGTCATCCACAATCAAAAGTGCATCGTGTGAGTGACAGATACTGCTTATTTTCCTCACATCGGCAAAATCTCCATCCATACTAAACACTCCTTCGGTGATTACTATCTTCCTCGGAACCCTCTTGTTTAGTTCAATTTTTTCCTCTAGATCATGAATGTCATTGTGTTTGAAAATACTAATTTCAGCACCACTTAGCCTACATCCATCTATTAAGCTGGCGTGGTTAAGTTCGTCACTGAAGATGACGCAATTCTTACCTCCTAAAGCCGTAATGGTGCCAAGGTTTGCCATATACCCTGTAGGAAACACCAATGCCGTCTGTGTCTTGCGGTGATTAGCCAGCATTTCCTCAAGACGCTCCAATTCAGGAGTATTTCCTGTGACGAGCCTCGAGCTGCAGGGAGAAATCTGCTTTAGAGATTTCTTGGTGGGTTGCAATACTTCATTCCGGGTTGAGATCCCCAGATAATCATTGGAGCAAAAGTTCAATATATTGTCTTGATAGTTATGTCTAATTCTTACTGACCCCTTAAGACTATCGTCTATATTTAAGCCCCGGTAAAGATCATAGGATCTTAAGTAGTCAAGTTCTTTTTTTACAAAATTGTAATAATTACCCTTGGTTGATACCAATATCCTGAATCATTTGCATATCTCTACTTGGATCGTTACCATTAGTAGTCAAATATCCACCGGTAATTATTCCGTTCGCTCCTGCCTTTAGAGCCAAATTGTCACTATCTCTAAAATATACTTCCCTCCCAGCAGCAATCTTGATGATTGGGGTTGGCATCAAAAATCTCCATACGGCGATTGTTTTAATTGCATCGATAGGGCTAACACCATGAAGGTTTTCAAAGGGGGTCCCTGACTTCGGTATCAAAATGTTTATCGGGACCTCGTTAGGTGACAAATTCCTAATAGAATACGCAAGCTCTAATCTCTGCATAGCAGTTTCACCCATACCTATAATACCGCCACAACATAACTCAAGGCCGGCTTCTTTAACTATGAGTGCTGTATTTAATCTATCTGAAAAATCGTGAGTTCTACAGATTTGAGAAAAATAGGTTTCAGAGGTTTCTAAGTTGTGATTATATCTTTTTACTCCGATCATTTTCAAACGCTTAGCCCGTTCCTTTGTCATGAAACCTAAAGAAACATTTACATCAATATCTAAACACTTCTTTATATGTTCTATTATATCGCATATGTAATTAAAATCGTTTTCAGGCGGCGATCTGTATGCACATACCAAACAAAAGCTATCCGCGCCAGATTCCTTGGCTTTTTGGGCTCGTCCTAGGACCGTCTCTTTTTCAAGTAATGGATACTTGTTAATTCTGCTTTCATAAAAAGATGATTGAGCGCAGAAAGAACAGTCCTCCGGGCAACTGCCCGACTTTGCGTTAAGGAGCATTTCTACGTCTACTTGAGCCTCACTAAATCTTCGAGCAATTCTGTTAGCAGTTTCTGCTAAAATTTGGACGTTAGCAGTATTGAGGAGTCGCTGAGCTTCTGGAAGCAGTATTTCATCTCCCGAATTGACCTTATTTTCCATTTCAGCTATGAACTCAATATCGTCTACCATCAATCTATGAGAAAATACGAAATCATATAAGCTTTCGGATTTATTTGAGCATCACATAAGCTTTCAAAATACGAAATTTGAAAGATTTTAATAATTTTCTTGTGTAAGGACTCTAATGAAAGAAATCATTCTGGATATTGAACTCTCAGATAAGGAATATGTTGAGATATCCAAATACCTCAAATCGCTACCAGCCCCTATGCTACTGTTCGGACTTAGATTTGCGTATAAAAGGTTAATGGCCATTTCTGGAGGCTATTTGTTTCCTGGGAGGAAGAGCATAATTAAGAGAGAAACCCACATGATAACCAAAGTACAAGCCAAACGTCGACTCAAAAATTGGAGATCAATGATTAAAATATATCGAGAGAAAGGCTATAGCTATCCAACTATTTCTAGAATAAAGAAACAGTTAATCAATATTGCAGCTGACAGCTGAGTTGTGGTTGTCTCAAATTTGCTCATGACGCATGCAATTCTATAATAAGCCTTTTGTTATATCTCTGCTGGATCTTTAGCTAAGTTACAGGGAATTGCCCACAAAGTTTGCAGTAATTTGAAAGAAAGGAAACGCAATTTCCACAACCAGAGCAGGTCAGTTCTGGACAATCACACCGCTCTTTGAGGGAGAAATTGCGGATGAAGCATTTGAAATAATATAGATGTTCCTTACTTCTTATCGCGACGCCTTTCCCCTTAGCCATACGCGCCTCTTCAACAAACGAAAAATCATTGCAGCTATTTTCAATAATTTCTCTAATCCTAGTAACGCCAGCCCCTTCTTCCTGTGCCTGTTTCTTTCTCCAACAAATCTCATCTCCTAATTCATCTCGAAAACATTGTCGCAAGACCATTTTACCCCAAACCTCATTTCTATAGAATCCAACTAAGTCTGAAATTGGAATCAATTCGGCTACACGAACTACTTTTTCATTGAGAAATGGCGCAATGATTTTCACGTTCTGACTCTCCCCTAAGCTAAATGTCGGGAAGGTCATAATTGCTCTTAAGCGGGAAATTTCACCATCGAGACGAAATGGGCTATCTACATATCTTTGCAGAAAATTGTATCCAGCAAATATCTCGTCACCACCGTCACCAGTGTAGACGCATTCAAATCCGTTAGAATTAGCCACTTCCAAAGCGGCGTATGGAACAACAGAATTCCTAATTGTTATCGGGTCAAATGTTTTCAAAGCTCCAATAACTTTTTCAATTAATCCTAACACCTCTTGAGTTGAGAGGATTCTTGTTATCTTTTTTTTAACAAATTTAAGAGCCGTCTCATTAGCATATTTCAAGTCAGGTGCTTCCGATCCATATCCAATAGTGATGGAGTAATCAGGCTTGCGAATGGCCGTTATGATAGTGCTATCTAGTCCACCTGAAAGAAGCACGGTATCACAAACTTCATCCCAAACGGAAGTACGGATTGAATCCTTAAGCCTCCTGCACAGCATGGCCTTCACTTGTAATAGTATTGGTCGACAGTCTCTATATCACTTATTCGAAGTTAATATTGAAAATCTATTCCATTATGGATTTGGTATGATGAATTCATAATTTGATTAGCTCACATTACTGTAAAGATGATCTCGAGATTTGGAAGAACTAGGCTCGTTTTCAAAGTCTAGAGTTTCAGGAACCGACGGAAGCATAGACACCATCTGCTCATATTTCCTGAGATAGAATACACCTGATTCAGTCGTCCTATACAGTCCAGTTGTTTCAGAATATTCAATCAGCCCTTTTTCTATTCCAACAGCCAGATACCTTATTAGTTGCGAGTGTGAAATTACAGCAGTATTCATTATACTTGTCTTATATTCCCAGCTGCTAGTTGCAGAGCGGAGAATTGAAGCCATTACTTCAATATCTGAACGGTTCTTCATCGGTAGACGATTCCTGAATTGACGAAAGAGAATAAAAAATGGTTTGACAAATTATAACGACAATATGTTAGGATATTTCTTACGTTTTTGAGATCTGTCTCACACTTCTAAGTTTCGTCATGCTTTGCGAAAATTGGATACCGAGACAAATTCTAGCTTCTTATGCCTGATAACCCAAATCGTTAATGAGGAGAAATACAATTAATATGAACTTAACATTATTTCAAATTCATGAAAACGAATGCGATAAAGAAATGCATTAACCCTAAATGTGGAAAAACTTTCAATATCATGAACCAAGCCTATTCATGTTCTTGCAATTCTTTGTTAGATGTTACTTACCTTAACAAACCGGAAAAAAAGCAGATAGAAGTATTCTACTCACGGCGGAACCACGGTGGAAACATATACAATGAAAGCGGGGTATGGCGTTTTCGTGATCTTATTAACTTTCTCGGAATTGATACCGAGAACTTGGATGAGTGCGCAAAAATTCTTGTATCTCTAGACGGAGCAGAAGGAAGACTTTCAAAACCATACCGGATGAGTAGAGTTGCAGAATACGTCAACTTGAAACAGGATAGTCTCCTGCTACAGCCAGAGGGCTATAATCCAAGCGGATCATTTAAGGACAATGGCATGTCTACTGCAATAACGCACGCGAAAGCCATCGGCGTAAACAAGATAATATGCGCATCCACTGGAAATACCTCCGCTTCGGCAGCCATGTATGCAGCTAACGAAAATATGAGGTGTGAAGTCTATATTCCAAAAGGAGAAATCGCTGCTGGAAAATTAGGGCAAGCTTTCCAATTTGGTGCCCAAGTTATTCAAGTGGATGGAAACTTTGATGATGCTCTCAATCAATCGTTGGCAATGGTAAATCTCCAGAATGGATATACCGTAAATTCTGTTAATCCCTTCAGGCTAGAAGGTCAGAAGACAATAGTATATAGGATCTTAGAGCACTTGGACTGGAATCCTCCGGACTGGCTCGTATATCCTGGCGGAGCGCTGGGAAATACTGCTAGTTGTGGAAAATGTTTAATGGAGTTACATGATTGGGGGTGGTTAAAGAAGGTCCCTCGCATAGTTGTTGTGAATTCAACGGGTGCAAATACGTTTTATGAACTAGTGAATGGGGAATTTGAAAGTCAAAAGCTTGTTTGGAATGCAGGAAATTTCGATGCTAATCTGTTGGACAGATATTATACCTACAAGGACAGTAAGGCATTAATGCCCAAGACTAGAGCCACGGCGATACAGATTGGAAAACCTGCAAACATAGCGAAAGCTTTGCGTGCGATAGAAATCACAGATGGACTAGTAGTGCAAGTAGACGATAAAGAGATGAGTCACGGTATGGCAGTAGTGGGCCTGAACGGATTTGACTGTGAAATGGCATCTGGCGCAGTCCCTGCAGGCATCAAGATATTAAGGGAACAAGAAGTGATAAAAAGTGATGATATTGCAGTAGGGGTGCTTACCGGGAGACAGAAGGACCCAGCGTTGGCTGTAGAATATCACTCGGACCCAAAAAATGTATTCGCGAGGCCCCCAATTGTTTGAGTCTAACAAGGATAAGTCTGATCAATCACACGGTTGTCAATTATAAGAGTGGATGAGCAGCTATGAGGTAGCTAACGATCAACATCGTCCCAGTAACCCGAGCAAAAACTAGGGTAGATTCCATTGCTGATAACAGTCCTTCTGGAGGTGCCTTCTTGATTCCATTTATAGCTTTGAATAGGTACGGTATTGAAATGAAGCAGATTAGTGAGTATATTACAATTAGATTTAACACAACCCCAAAAATGAGCAAAATGTAAGGTGATACGAGGAGAATGGGATACAATTTTAGTGCTTGATCTTTGCCAAGGCTAATTGCAAGTGTTTTTCTTCCCTTTGACTTATCCGCATCAAAGTCGGGGAAGGACGTTATAAACAAAACGCAACCTGATAGCATTCCCAGTATTGTGCCGTTATAAAAAGGAATGAATTCGGCCGAATTTGTCAGTACGTAGTAGGTGCCAAACACGATAAGAGCTCCTTTGAGGACAACAAAAGTTTCCCCGAGTCCGCGATAGACCAGTTTACTTGAGTAAGTATAAACCGAAAAAACAGCAATTCCTAGAATTACTCCAACTATAGGACCTCTCAATACGATGAAATAAATCCCTATAAGAGACCCCATAACGAGAAACATTAGGCCAACAACGTAAACGTGCTTCGCTTTAAGAAGACCGGTGGGCAGTACCCCTGTACCTCCGCTAAATTTTGTTCGTTTTGTAATTTTGTCTATCCCTTTTACGTAGTCCCAATAGTCATTCAACAGGTCAATGCTAAAATGTAGGAATACTACGCCTGCAAGAATAAGTATGGTGAAAGAAATGCTAACTTGAGCAGCTTCATAGTAGACTATGGATACTCCTAAAAGAACTGCTATGACCGATGATAGTACAAACCTTAATCTTACTACCCTAAACCATGCAAATAGCGGATTTTTAGTTTCCATCTCCTTATCGTTGCCACCAAGACCCTCATTCTTATCGCTAACTTTCACAAATATAAAATAGTAATCGCAATTACATTATGGTTAAGAGTATAGAAATTTATGAATTTTGAAGTGGCTCACTTAAAGGTCGCCATTGGAGGGTGCATTCTCGGAAGTAGGGTTAGGAGTTTTAAGGAAATTACTTCGACGCAAGACTATGCTATCTCAATCGCTGAAACCGACCCCTATTCTCATGGCATGGTTGTCATATCAGAATCTCAATTATTTGGGCGTGGTAGAAAAGATAAGAAATGGATATCACCGCCTGGAGGGCTTTGGTTCTCTGTAATAATCAAGTCGGACGTAAAGACCAGTTCCAGTTTATTTCTGACTTATGCTATGTCATTGGCAGTGTGCGAAACCATATCAAGTAATCTCAACTTGAAAGCATCCATCAAGTGGCCCAATGATGTTCTTGTTAAGACAAGAAAAGTGGCCGGCATACTAATTAGCTCTGCGGTTCGCGGAAAGGAATTAGAATATTGTGTTGTTGGAGCAGGAATAAATTTGAATTCAAAGCCACAACGTTTAAAACGTGCAACTTCATTGATTGAACACATAAGTCAATCTTCTATTCCCATGGAACCCTTCTTAGCCTCCATTCTTACTCTTTTTAATAACTACTATCACGAAATACAGTCAGGCAATTGGGAATTGGTAGCGAGACGTTGGAAACTGAATTGTCCAATGATAGGAAAGAAGATCAAAGTAGTAGGGAATGATATTCAATTAGATGGGTTGGCTACCAACATTGATCCAGATGGTTCCCTGATATTGGTAACAAGTGGGGGCCAAATCGTCAAGATTTCAGATACACAATACACATCAATCAAGATTAAACCATGAGCCATTGACAATACCTTAGCTACTAACACTACTTGTTAGCCTACATATTACGTTAACGTCATTCACATTGGTCAATGTCTTTCCGGTTATTATCTGGGAACCTAATTTCTTGAAAGCAGTACTGCTGTCATGATTCTGTAGATACCTTCGTAATTCCTCCTTTAAGTTAGGATTATCTTGACTCTTCATCGAGCCCGTAACCAATGCCCCTGCTGCATTTGAATTACCGTCGATTCCATCTGTTCCAACGCAGCAAATCGAAACATCCTGGTCAGATGAGGTCTCAAGTGATAATAGAGCGTGTAATGCCGCTTCCTGGTTTCGACCACCTGTGCCATTTTTTCCTTGCTTATTTAGTCTTACAGTTGTTTCTCCACCAAGGACAATTGCAAATGGGACTGACAATGATTTCAACCCATTCGCCAGTAGGGAAAGCCATTTTCCGTGTGCTGCTACGTCTCCGTCAAAATGAGAACCAAGTACCAATGTATCAATTTTCTCTGACCTCAAATATTGGGAAGCTGCATTGCAAGCCATAGTATTATTCCCGATTAAGGCGTAATCTAATTTTCTCCGATACTCTGATATATTTTGAAGTGCATTCTTTTCAACTTCGATCCCGTTTGTTATAACCTTCCTAATTCTCTTTACGTGAGAGTTGTCAACATTCCAAATATCATACTTCAAAAGTATTCTCTTCGCATCGATGGACGATGTATAGTTAGGATATGTTGGACCAGAAGCAATTGTCTGGAGTTCGTCACCGATTACGTCGGAAATTACAAGCGTCAAAAACGTAGTGGATGGAGGTGAATATCGGATCAACCTTCCCCCTTTCACCTGTGAAAGGTGAGTTCGTACTACGTTTAAATCTTGAATTGCAGCCCCTGATGAGAGCAATGATTGAGTAACATATCTTTTATCAGCGAGCGTAATCCCACTCTTAGGAAGAGACAAGAGAGCAGATCCTCCTCCTGATAATAGCACAATAACTAGGGCTCTAGGTTTGGCCCACCGAAGAATATTTACAATTCTTTTGGTACCCTTAATACCGTTCGAATCAGGCAGCGGATGCCCGGCTTCAACTATATCTACTCCATGGATCTTTTTTGAAGTCCCATATGGGGTGACAATTGACCCTGAAATACGCAAATTAGTATCCCTGCCGTGCTGGAGTACTTTTAATAGACCCATCGTCATGGGCACAGAGGCCTTTCCAGCACCCACTACATGGACTTCGTCATATCTGGCCAAGTCAAATGTTAAAGTTCTATTCTTAATATCAGACACTATTAACCTGTCTTGATGCCTGCTAACAGCCTTAAATAGCAAGTTCATAGGTTCAACCGCTTTTATGGCTGCTTCAACTGCAGCCAATGCAATTTTGCTTGAAGCTAGGGCACGGTATTTTTTCAAGATAGAATTCTTATTACGAATAGTTGAATTTGTCATCTGATACGTGCGACATTAGATCAAACGAACTAGATAAGAAGATTAGCATTCCGATTGTAAATTTTCTTGCATCTATTTGTAAAATCTATGCAAATAAAACATTTGCAAATTAGCTTCACACTTGGACATATTTACAAATCATTACAATAGTTGTCAGAAGGACGAAGGTTTATTCATGAAGCACAATAACAGTTTCCAATTTTTTTCAAGATACATTAATCTAGGAATTGATGCAGAGATATGGTGCTTGTGCTAAATAACATGGTGTTGGATCTTAAATTGAAAGGTCTATCAGGAAGAAGAGGACTTATGTTCGTATCTTATTATGGAAGATCACGGGCTTTTATTGGTAATTATAGATCATGGAAGGAATTCAATTCAGATGGGCGAATCGCAGAGGTGGCAAGCTCTTTATTAAGTCATGAAACGCTCCATCTGACCCTCAACAAGATATCCTTTAGTGCTTCAGCCCAATTGGATGAACTCTTTGGTCAGTCAAACTATTGGGAAAAATACACACATGGATTGGGTGAGCTTGAAAATATGCAAAGCCACATACTTCCTCCCTCAAAAAACGCTGGAAAGCGTGCTAGAAAAAGAAATAGAAAGAAGTAGATACCAACGCCCTAGTTATATTGTCTTGGTAGGTTCTATAATGGCTCCCTTCAACTAAAGATAGAAAGTGAATTCAGGTTCGTTGATATTGTAAGTAGGAGATCAAATTCTTAATGTGAGGTGAACGAAATTCAACTTGCGAATTTGATTTTCCATTGAAAATAAATATGGTCCCTATTTCAAATAAAGCAAATTTTGCGTTCCAAGA
>JAATVP010000106.1 GCA_014523625.1 Nitrososphaerales archaeon TH5896 | reverse complement strand
TGAAAACGGATCTCCATTTTGTAAGACTTGACGTGTCTGCCGATCAATTCAAAATATTTAAGAGGATATACAAGATTTTTGATACCGTTTTCCTGTTAGAATCATTGCAAGGACCCAAAGAATTATCGGAAATTTCTATTATCGGTTTTGATCCACGGAGTAAGGTCACAATTGAAAAGAATACGATTAATTTGATTGAAGGCGAAATATCAAGACAATATGATAAAACACTTGACCCCCTATCACCGATCAAAAGTATTCTTCCTTATGTGAAAGATCAACGGTTCCGATACGTTGGCGGGGCAGTGGGATATATCTCCTATGATGCCGTCAATTCCTGGGAAAATTTCAGATCGAAAAATAAGAAAAGGAAATTCCTTTCGGACGATTTTCCCGTGCTCGAGTTCGGTATTTACACCGACGGGATTATAGTGGACCACGATGCAACCAAGGTTTATTATTTTTATCAAGGGAAAGCTTCCCGTTTCGCTGAAGTCTCCAAGCTACTTAAGGGTCATCACGAAGAGGATTTTGGGGAGCCATTTAATTTTTCTTCTCCTATCAAGAATGTCTCAAAAAATCAATATATGGATATGGTGAAAAAAGCAAAGGAATTCATTTATCGTGGTGATATTTTCCAGGCCGTTCTATCTAGGAATTTGCGATTCAGTGTTACAGGCGATCCGTTACGCGTTTATCAGAATCTAAGACGGATCAATCCATCTCCTTACATGTATTTTCTAAAAACTAGTCGTGAAGTCCAGATTATTGGGTCAAGTCCAGAGATGCTGTTGCGGGTTTCAAAAAGCTATCTAGAGACATATCCTATTGCTGGTACCAGGCCTGTTGTTGCAGAACCTGAACTAAATGAAAAGTTCATGAAAGAACTCGTGAATGATAAGAAGGAAATTGCCGAACACACAATGTTAGTCGATTTGGCTAGAAATGATGTAGGTAGAGTCAGCAAGTATGGGACTGTAAATGTTAAAGATTTGATGGCAGTAAGGCGGTTTAGTCACGTTCAACATATGGTTACTCATGTGTCAGGCTCATTGCGAGGTTCATATGATCAGTTTGATGCCTTTAAGGCTCTCTTCCCAGCTGGAACAGTATCCGGCGCACCAAAAATACGGGCAATGGAAATTATAGACGGATTGGAGCCATCTAAAAGAGGTCCTTATGCAGGTGCTCTAGGATATTTTTCTTCGAACGGCTCGTGTGATTTTGCAATTATCCTTCGATCGCTTTTTATCAGAGGTAATAAGGCATACTCACAAGCAGGTGCAGGAATTGTTATGGAATCGGATCCATCTCTTGAGTGGAAAGAAACAGAGCAAAAGCTAAACGCAGTGCTTTTGGCATTGAAAGATTCAAAATTACTTGGGAAGGAATTGGAATTGGCTGACAAATGATTTCCCGAGTAAATAGCCATTTTATGTTTAGGCTTTTTCAATATGCAAGTCAAAATCAGAGGGGTTCAGGCTAACTCCGCAAGAATTGCATCTCCCGTTAAAAGGTCTTAATACATCCTTGACAGATTTCATATTGATGATTCTATTAATTCTACCTCCACATTTTTCACAAATTATTTCTATTGAAGGAAATGACATTAAGAGCTACTTGTATCTTCAGATTCCTGAATATGAAAGGATTTGTAAATTATCTTAGACTCTTTGCTATGGTTATGCTAAATGAAAATACCTTCTACCTAAAAGGAGCGATCCTGAACGAATTGTTAATGGAAGAAAGATTAAATAACAAAACTTGGTCTATAATTCTTCTTGCCTCTAGATCCTGTGTGTGGGATAGAGCTATCACAAGAGCTTGCAATCCCATTGAATTATCATGGTAAAGAATACTTTTTCTGTTGTGAGGGGTGTAAGGGGATCTTTACGAGGAAACCGAAAAAGTATTCAGGACGGAAGGCTTGAATTCTGTATATTATATGGGTATGATTCTCAGATTCAGCAAGAATTGTGAATTTTCATGAAGGCAGTTTTTGTAGCTTCTCCTGAAGGGGTGGTTGTAAAGGATGTTCCCGCACCATATCCAAAAGAAGACGAAATTGTCGTCCGAATGAAGGTATGTGGCTTATGCGGCTCCGATCTAGAAAAGACCAAAATTTCATACGGAATGGGCTCGACCAAATTGGGTCATGAACCAGTCGGCGAAATAATTAAGGTAGGAAACAAAGTAACCGGCTTCAGAGAATTGGAACGAGTCTTTACACATCACCATGTTCCATGTTATTCATGCTACTACTGCTCGCATAACTCCGAAACTATGTGTAATTCGTATCAATTAAACAACTTGGAACCATGTGGTTTATCTGAAGAATTTCTTGTCTCATCCATGCACCTCAATCGAGGAGGAGTTCTCAAACTACCAAAATCTGTAAGTGATGAAGAGGCTTCATTGATTGAACCTTTGGCATGTTGTATTAGAGCCCTTACCAAATATGATCTAAAGAATATGGAATACATCGTGATCTTGGGAGCTGGACCAGTAGGGATTATGAATGCTCTCTTAGCTAGGGATGCAGGAGTCAGTAAGGTGTTTTTGATTGATCCTAATGAATTTAGGCTGGAATTCAGCAGAAAAATGGGGTTTGAAGTTTTACACCCCCTAAATGACGAGGAGAAAATGAGGAGCCTTAAGGGTGTACTTTCTGGCAGAGGGGCCGACCTTGTTGTCATTGCAACCAGCAATCAAAAAGCATTTACTCAGTCATTAAAAATAGTGAGAAAGGGGGGGTCAATTATCCTTTTTGGCGTACCTGCAAAATCGTCCTTAGCAGAAATTGATCTTTCATTACTGTACGCTAACGAAATTTCGATCCTGTCTTCATACGCGGCAACTGAGAGAGAAACTAATCAAGCATTAGAGCTCCTAAGTAATAAGCACTTGAATTTTGGAAGCTTAATAACACATCAATTTGAGCTGGAAGACTCTGAATCGGCTTTTAGGTGCGCCCATGATGCACTTGATACTATGAAGGTCGTAATATTCAATCAGAAAAAGAAATAATAGTGTCTAATCTTCGTTTTGTACAGGGTGTAAGAGTTATGAATTGGGGGATGAAAAACAGGCTGTCTCAAATTATGGGTCATGACGATGGGCGATGTGTGATGCTCGCAGTAGATCACGGTTATTTTTTGGGTCCGACAGAAGGATTAGAGACTCCTAGAGAAGTTATCAGTCCTTTGTTGCCATTTGCTGATTCAATAATGCTGACTAGAGGCATTCTTAGAACATCTGTCCGCCCAGAATCTTGCGTCCCGGTGGTTCTACGGGTCTCCGGAGGAAGCAGCATAATTGGGGAAGACCTTTCCAAGGAGGCAGTAATCGCAAGTATCGAAGATGCCATCAGGCTCAACGCAAGTTGTCTTGCTGTATCAGTATTCATTGGAAGCAAATATGAACATCAAACTTTAACTAATCTAGCAAGATTAGTCGACGAGGGTGAAAGGTACGGCATTCCAATTCTTGCAGTTACAGCAGTGGGAAGAGAAATGTCTCGTGACTCAAGATATTTAGGCCTCTCCTGTAGAATCGCTGCAGAGTTTGGAGCTCACATAGTGAAGACTTACTATTGCAATGACTTTGATACAGTAGTACGGTCCTGTCCGGTACCATTGGTTATTGCCGGAGGTAAAAAACTCGATGAAAAAGATGCTTTGAAGCTTGCACATGACGCAATTTCGTCTGGAGCTTCCGGAGTAGACATGGGTAGAAATATTTGGCAATCAAAAACTCCGGTCTCAATGATTAAGGCAGTGAGATCAATTGTTCATGAAGGTCTGGATGTTGAGGGAGCGTATAGTACCTTCATTCCAACTAATGCAAACGTGACAACCAAATTCCAAAAGTGAATTGTTTGACTTTTGACTTTAGAATAACACTTATAAATTATATTTAGCATCTGGTCAGATACATAATTTGAAATATGTTGTTGAGGCATTCATGCTTGTATGATGAAAGGAAAATAACGAAGACAGATTATTTGGTTCCGTTTCATTTGATGTGTTGTGGAGGAAAGTTGATATTGTGACAAGGATGAAGGGAGCGGAAGCCCTGATGCGGTCTCTGGAAAAAGAAGGAGTTGACATTGTTTTTGGTCTCCCAGGAGGAGCAAATCTTCCCATATACGACGCACTGGTAGATGCAAAGATCCGACACATTCTTGTCAGACATGAACAATCTGCTGCTCACATGGCAGACGGCTATGCCAGAACAAAAAGGAGGGCTGGGGTATGTTTCGCAACATCAGGCCCTGGAGCAACAAATTTGATAACAGGAATAGCGACAGCTTACGCAGACTCTTCTCCCATGGTTGCAGTCACCGGTCAAGTACCTTTGGAGATGATAGGAAAAGACGCCTTTCAGGAAACAGACATAATAGGAATTGCAAACCCGTGTACAAAATATACATTTCAGCCTAGAAAGGCTATCGAGATACCCGAAACCGTTAAGAAGGGATTTTACATTGCTGAAAGTGGTAGGCCAGGTCCAGTCCTAATCGACATTCCAAAAGACGTTCAACAGGATATTCAGGATATAGAATTTCCCGATTTAATAAAAGTGAGGGGATATAATCCAGCTATTGAAAGCGATCTTTCAACCATCGGAAAGGCTACTGAATTGTTATTGGCGGCCCAGCGCCCTATTATTATGTCTGGTGGTGGCGTAATACTGGCCGGAGCGTTTTCAGAATTGGAAGTCCTTGCAGAATTGCTGATGGCACCAGTAGTTACAACATTCAAGGGAAAAGGTTCATTCCCTGAAAATCATCCCCTAGCTATGGGACCTATAGGGATGCATGGGCATGCTGAGGCTAACAAAATCATTTTAGAAGCAGATTGTATTCTCGCAATTGGTGCAAGATTTTCCGATAGATCGGTCGGAAGATTTGATGAGTTTGGTAAAGGTATGAACATAATTCATATGGATATAGATCCTGCTGAAATTGGCAAGAATAAGACTGTAGATGTTGCCATTGTTGGAGATGTAAAATCATCCATGAAAACTATGATCAAGTTCCTGAATAAAAAAATGGTCAAGCATGGTACTGAGGAAAACTCTTGGTTGCAGAGAAGAAAAGAGCTCATAGACTATTATACTGAGAGCATCAAGGACTACCCGAGAGATCTCACTGCCCGAAAGGTTCTTAAGAAATTGAGAGAGGTACTTCCCAATAACGCCATCGTTACAACTGAGGTGGGACAGTGCCAGATGTGGACTTCGCTCCATTTTGATGTCATCTCTCCAGGAACCTTCTTCAGTTCAACCGGACTTGGGACTATGGGATTTGGCTTTCCTGCCGCAATTGGAGCTAAGGCTGCCCGACAGAATGTGCCTGTTGTCGATATTGCAGGTGACGGATCGTTTAATATGAGTGAAAATTCTCTTGCTGTATCTGTATTAGAAAATCTCCCAGTCATAGTTGTTTTACTGAATAATTACATGCTCGGAATGGTAGCTCAATGGCAAAGAACATTCTATAATAGAAGATATGAAGGGGTTCATCTTCATAATTGCCCTGATTACGCTAAAATTGCAGATGCATACGGTGCCCAAGGAATAAAAGTACAGTCCATTTCGGAATTAGAGAACGGAATTAGATCAGCACTAAAGAGCAACTTGGCCACGGTAATAGACATTCCAATCGACCCAGAGGAAGACGTTTATCCATTTGTTGCACCTGGAACAGGACTAAAGGATATGATTGTTGGTTCCTGAGGTTACATGGACAGATGAGTCAAACCGGGTACATTCCAGAAAAAAAGACTTCTGACGATGTTTATATTCTATCTGCTTTAGTGGAGGATAAACCAGGAGTTCTCTTTAGAGTCACTAATTTGTTTAGGGCTAGAAATTTCAACATTGAAAGTATTACTGTAGGCTACAGTGAGTCTAGCGACCTTTCGAGAATGACCATAACCACTAGAAGTGATGATCGCACATTAGATCAGCTTGTGAAACAACTTCGAAAACTTATTGATGTAGTCGAAGTGCGGGTACTGAATAAAAGTAACACAGTCTATAGGGAATTGGCTCTCATAAAAATGAATGCTCAGGATCCGACATCTAGGGCGGAAATTACTAATCTTGCTTCTGTTTTCCGTGGAAAAATACTAGACATAGACAAATTTACACTAACGGTTGAGATCACAGGCACTCCGAGCAAGATTGACGCTTTTAGGAATTTGGTATCAGACTTCGGCGTTGTTCAACTGGCACGTACCGGTGTTTCTGCTTTGCCCAGAGGAGCGGCTTAGTCCTCAATTCGATACGGATCAGATCGGCGAGTTTGAAAAATAGACTTTTTGATACCATATTAAGGAGATTCAACACCTCTCAGATGTATTCGGGATGGGGTAATCGTGAACCCTTAACAGTGGTGCTCTAAAACGACTAGATATAACATAGCAATGCTCAGGGGCGATGGGATAGGTCCAGAATTGATCGATTCGGCGACGTGTATCCTAAACGCAATAAGTGATTATTCGTCAGTGAAATTTTCCTTAGTTCCCGTAGAGGCAGGGGATGGTGCACTTAAACGGTTTAGCAAGGCCTTACCAGATTTCACGTTATCTGAAATTCGTAGATCAGATGCATGTTTGAAAGGACCAGTTGGAGAAAGCGCTGCTGATGTAATACTCGTCATTCGACAGCTTTTCGACTTGTATGCGAATATCAGACCTTTAAAGGCATATCCTAATGCAAATTCTCTGCATAACAATATTGATCTTGTAGTAGTGAGGGAGAATACTGAGGACCTGTACCTTGGATGGGAATTTTGGTCAGACGAAGAAACTGTTATTTCACTCAGGCGGACCAGTAAAAAAGCCATTGAAAGAATAGCTCAATACGGATTCAAATTGGCCAAGCTGAGAAATAGACAGAGAAGGGTCAGTTTAGTTCACAAAGCGAATGTATTGAAGGAAAGTGACGGAATGTTCAGGAGAGTGTGCTCCGAAATCGCATCATTAAACCCCGACATTCAATTCGAAGAGATGTACGTAGATGCATGTGCGATGAATCTTATTCGGAAACCTCAGGATTTCGACATAATCGTGACTTCAAACCTCTTTGGCGACATTATATCCGACGAGGCTGCACAAGTAGTCGGAGGACTCGGAATGGGTCCAGCAGCAAACATAGGAAACGATTTTGGGGTGTTTGAACCGGTTCACGGAGCAGCTTTCGATATCCAAGGGAAGAATGTTTCAAACCCTACTTCTATCTTGCTTTCGGCTCGATTGATGCTTCAGTGGTTGGGTGCAGAACGCGGCGACAAGCAAGCCACGCTAGAGGGAGATCGGATAGAGAATGCGATATTGCGAATGTTGACTGAAAACAAGAAAACAAAAGATCTGGGTGGCACTCTTACTACTGAAGAATTTACAAGGGGCGTCATGTCTTATTTATATGTAGATTAGTAGTTTGAGCGTTGGTGCTTATGACTGGAATTTGCCAGAATTGATTGAATCACGCCGCTAATTGAGTCGGAAGGATTTGTATATAAGTCCGGACATTGCTTAATTCATCGTCATGGAGATCAATGGTGAAACAATAACAGGTGTTGCTTTGATTTTCTTATCAACTTTGTTTCTTTATGCTGGGATGATTAACGAAGCTTGGTCACTTTTAATCCCTGCCGATTTTCTGATCTTAGCTATCGGCGTTGGCTTTCTGACCTTAGGAATCATCACCTTGCGGAGAAATAAGAAGCACCAAGTAGCTCATAGTTAGGTAGAGCTAGATTATTTTTCATCTGATCAAATTATACGTTGGCCAAATTTATAAATAAGTTATTCTCTATCTCTACAAATTGGGTAGCCGAAGAAAAACAAGGAATAAGCCGATACGGAAGACCAGGACTGTAGAGGGAAGATGTCCTAAATGCACCACGATCGTAAGATTTAATGTGAGTGGCCAGGTAGGCGATGAAATTTATGAATGCACCGGTTGTATGTCAAAATTTCACATCGACGCTCTTTAAGGACCTACTACTGACTTTTGGTCACTTTGCGGTCGATATGCATGGTGAAGTTCAACTTTTAATTTCGTAGAGTTGATTCTTCGTGTTAACCTCTATGATCAAAAAGGCATATAGGATAAAAGGCTCATTATGAGGTCAATGGATGAGAATTTACAATATGACGGAAAAGTGTTCCTTTATAGCAGTGGAATGCCTGACGAATTGATCGAGAGAAGTAAATTGAAATTGGTTGAGATTGGGGTTTCTGACAAAGACATTTTGGTAATTACTGCGCCTGAGGGGGTGCCAGAGGGTTCAATCATGGTCACAATTTGGCCGCATTACCTATCGGTTGCAAAGGTAAGGAAGGTGAGAGAGGGATCGATATATGCTCCTCAACTTTTTAATATCGACCTTTTATAACTATAGAAAATTAAGGGACATTTATAGAATAGGCAATCGGGTTGATTTTTCTCACTTATTTTTGCAAGAAAGGAAGACACTCTGATTGTCCGGTGGAATGGCCTATGAGAGAACCGTGCGACGGGAATAATGATTGTTCATTCGATTTATCTATTAAACGATGTAAATGTGAATGCCATCAGTTATGATAAACCACTAATATAACCATATCTTGTATTTGTCTATTAACGTGCAGTAAATTATTCGGGGTCAGGAAAAGTTAAGAAGCATACAATCACCCATTTGTTCAGTCAGCCACCACTTCATCATACCCCTTCAAGATTGAATCCTATTCTCCTCATTAAATGTTTAGCTACTTCTTGTATTCGATTCACGACTCTCACAACTACAATCCCCTCTGAGGGCTGTCCATAAAGAATTACAGAATCTATTGGCGCGTAAGCGATTAATGGAAGTGCAATTAAGTCCTCTTCGCCTATTACCTTTATCAATACGGGGCCGTGACTCATTAGTGCACGAAAGAGAATTTTGATAACTTCTAGGGATATTGATCCCGGCTGATTTGTGCAGGAAAGTTCGACGAGCTCCAGTTCTGAGAGAGCTGCGATGATCGATTTCAGTCTAGAGAGGCTTGTTGAGGACACTACCCTTTTTTCAAAACCATCAACAACACTCACCTCGGGGACAATATTGAAACTGATAACTTTTGCAGTGGTCGTATCTCCTACTGTTATCAACTTGCGAGTAGCCTCGCGCAGCTCAATAATTTTGTGCTTTTCAACCTGATCATAGCTAATCAGCTCCCCGAGAGGTTTCCTAAGAAGATCAAGAATCTCTTTTTGAACTGGCTTCACATCGTGACTCATTCCATAGGCGATGTTGAAGCTTTTTCCGCAATATCATTCTCCCTAACTGTAGCAGCTATTACGCTAATGCGTCCCGCAACCAGTTTTGATACCTTTCCAAATGCTAAACCGGCCAATGAATCTGGTTCCACTAACGTAACCGGCTTACCAAGGTCACTTCCTTCCCTTATAAGAGGATGCAAAGGGATCTCACCCAAGAATGGTACATTAAACTTATCACTTATCTTCTGTCCGCCACCTGTGCCAAACGTGTAAGTGTTTTCGCCACAATGTGGACAGACAAGAAAACTCATGTTTTCAACTACTCCCAATATTGGAATGTTAAGTTTGTTAAACATCCCGACAGATTTGATAGCAACATTCATTGCCACATCTTGCGGAGTAGTGACTATTAGGACACCCGTGATAGGAAGAGTTTGAGCCATCGTAAGTGGGGCATCACCTGTTCCAGGCGGAAGATCGATGAGAAGGTAATCCAATTCTCCCCATTCTACGTCTGTTATGAATTGTTTTATGATTCCTGAAACAATTGGTCCACGATAGATACCCGCCTGTTGAGACTGTTCGTAAAAAAAGCCCATTGAAATGACCTTTACTCCGTTTGAAACGACAGGTTGTATCTTATTATTTACAATCGGTGGTGAATCTTTTATCCCTAACATTAAAGGAACACTAGGGCCATAAATGTCTGCGTCTAAAAGGCCAACGCTAGCGCCAGATTTGGCCAATGCCAGTGCCAGATTTACTGCCACGGTTGTCTTTCCTACTCCCCCTTTTCCACTGGCTACCGCAAAAATATTCTTGACCTTAGGGAGCAATTCATCCATTGAAATCGCTCTTCCTTCCATAACCTTGGCAGTAACCCTAAGATCCAAGTCATTTACTCCAATACTTTGCATGGAATTTCTCACTTCCTGTTCAATTTCGCTATTGAAAGGGCAGGCAGGGGTAGTTAACTCAAGAGTAAAAGATACTTTTTTATCCTTAATACTTAGATCTTTAATCATACCCATAGATACAATATCCTTGTGTAATTCTGGATCCATAATCTTCTTGAGAGAGGTCATTACTTGATCCACGTTAGTCATATGCTACGAGTAGTGTTCACACAATATTTAAATTGTTAACAATTTTCTTGGCTTGAGACCACCAGCTTCAAGGCGTTCCCAATGAGATAGACCGTCAAAAACATTTATCAAATGAAACGTTTATCGTTCTAACGGTTCGTCACAATCAGAGACCAAAGATGTAGGATTCAGAGCTACGTGAGGCCCCCGTATGGCTGTGTTATCCAAAGGTTAATAAATTGATGTTCCGTCGCTATCAATTGTATATCATGTTTGCGATCGTCCATA
>JAATVP010000105.1 GCA_014523625.1 Nitrososphaerales archaeon TH5896 | reverse complement strand
TGAGCGACGTTATAAGAATCCCACCTGATAGATTAACCCCATCTCTTAACAGAACTGCGATTGGAATTCTTAAAGAGAAGTACGAGAGCATGATTAGCCCTGAGCTTGGGTATGTTATCATGATTATAGAGGCGTCTACGAACCCCGTAGGTAAACTCGTCGCAGGAGACGGCGCTACCTATCATAGAGTAAATTTTAAGGCCCTGACTTTCTACCCAAGATTGCAGGAGATAGTTGAAGGAGAGATAGTTGAAATCACCGATTTTGGAGCATTTGTCAGGATAGGACCCACCGATGCGTTACTTCATTTGTCTCAGATAACAGACGACTTCCTTAAGAGTGATGTGAAGCAGGGTTTAATTTTAGCAAATCAGTCTTCCAGGTCTATTAAAATTGGGTCTAGATTGAGAGGGAGGATAACAGCAGTCAGTCTAGGTAAGGGGGCTGCAATGGGGAAAATAGGAATTACGTGTAGACAGCCATTTTTGGGTGCCCTGGATTGGATTGAGCAGGATGTCCTGAAGTCACAACAGACTCAGTCTACGGTTCCAATAAAGGAAAAAAAGCGGGGTTCAAGTAAGTAATGCCTAGGGAACTTGCTTGTAAGAAATGTAAGGCGTTGACCATCGGGAAGGTTTGTCCTGTGTGTAGTTCTACTGATTTGACTCCGCACTGGACAGGAATGATACTGGTATTTGATCCTCCAAATTCTCATGTGGCCGCAACACTTGATATTCACGTCCCTCACAAATATGCTCTGAAAGCTTCATGACTTCTCTGGTAGAACCAGAAAATAATGTGCCCTTATACGAGTATCTATATCGACGAAATCGGATTCATTCGTATCTTGAAGAGGACCTTGGTAGCGGTGATATTACAAGTGAAGCAGTGATACCGGCAGATTTCTATGCCGAAGCAGAGGTGTGGTGTAAGGGGACCACAAAAGGTGTTGTGATTTGTGGCGTTGAGGAAGCATGTATTGCATTGGATATTTGCGGCTGCTGTACTACGAAATTAGTTGAAGATGGGGCGATTGTTACCAACAATCAACAAGTAATAGCTGTGAAGGGGGATGCAAAAGCGATACTCAAAGCCGAACGAACTGGCTTAAACTTGCTGATGCGCATGAGCGGAGTAGCAACAGAAAGCAGAAAATACAATGTACTCCTAAGAAAGCTTGGCGTTAATACTAGAATCACAGCTACGAGAAAGACATCTCCTGGGATGCGGATATTCGATAAGAAGGCCATAGCGATCGGAGGTGGGCATCCTCACCGAATGGGACTATACGACATGATCCTCATAAAGGATAATCATATCGCAATTGTGGGAAATGCTAGTGATTGCGTAAAAATAGCTAGGAAACAAGCCGGAAAGAGCAGACAAATAGAATGCGAAGTTCGTACAGAAGATGAACTCATTTCAGTTGTTGCAGCCGGTGCAGATATCGTAATGTTGGACAACTTTTCCGTGGATAACGCGAAGGCGGCCCTCTCTAAATTGCGTGATTTGGGCCTAAGAAATCGCGTACTTGTTGAGATTTCAGGCGGTATCAATGAGTCTAATTTTCAAGAATTTGCTCAGCTAAATCCGGATTTCATATCGGTAGGTTCAATGACACATTCTACTACTGCAGTCGATTTTAGTATGACTATCAAATCCTAAAATAGAATGGGGAAGTTATCAAGTATTTCAGGTTGTCTACTCATCCTCAATTCTCATTCGGATTGAGATTGAAAGGGCAAACCATATCACACGGCAAGCATCCTTTCAATTGCAAGTCTTGCTCTTGACCTCACTTTATCTGGAACATTCACCACATAAACTTTTTTCCTTAGAGAATAATACACCTTCTCGAGCGTGATCATCTTCATATATTTGCATATTGCATCCTCCTTCAACGGTACGAAGGTCTTGTCAGGATTCTGATTTTTCATCCTATGAAGAATACCGATTTCAGTAGCCACTATGAATTTATTGGAATGTGATGAAGATGCATATTTTATCATTCCCTCAGTAGAGAGTACATGACAAGATTTGTTGAAATCACCTTCTCCATAATGATATAGTGCTGACGTAGTACAGCCACATTCGGGATGAATTAAAAGTTCGGCGTTGGATTCTGCATCTAGACACCTGTTTATATCACGAAAGGTCATCCCTGCATGCACGTGACATTCGCCTGGCCAAATATGCATATTCTTCCTGCCAGTTTGCCTAGCGACATATGACCCTAAGAACATGTCTGGTAGGAAAAGTATCTCCTTATCGACTGGAATTGAATTTGTAATTTCTACCGCATTAGATGAGGTACAGCAATAATCAGACAAGGCTTTAATTTCCGCTGTTGTGTTGACATAACTAATAACGACAGCCTCTGGATGCTTTGATTTCCATCTGATAAGTTCATCAGCACTAATAGCGGAAGCCAGAGAACATCCCGCCTGAGTATCCGGTATTAGTACCGTTTTTTCGGGGCACAATATAGCAGCTGTCTCAGCCATAAAGTGGACCCCACAAAATACAATAAGATCTGCGTCAGTACCGGCAGCTGCCCTAGAAAGGGCCAGTGAATCACCAACAAAATCTGCAATGTCCTGGATTTCTGGGTTCTGGTAGTTATGAGCCAGGATCACAGCGTTCAACTCTTTCTTCAGCGTTTTTATTCTTGCATCGTAATTTTCCATTTCTAACATTATTATATTTTAAAGGGATTGAACGTCCACGCAATTTAAAGCAGTACAATCCAGGATGGATTTGCAACCTTCTTCCGATCAACGGGCAATTGTTGCCCCTTTAACCTGATAGTTACCCCATTATTAGCCGAAAATGACCCGATCTCCATGTGTTCGGTGGTAGATAACCTGTAACTTTCTCACTATATTACCATAAGAAAACCACCTTTTCTAGCCATAAGTTAATCTCACTGTTAATTTGAGGCGACTACGCAACTAATTTACAGCTTTGCCCGCTACCCACAAAGGATGCCCGGGAAGCACATTTAGAACTGTATTCAAGAGACCCATGCTCTTAGTTCTACCTTTTTGTTTAAGTCTACCATTTATTAGGTTTAGAATTTATATAAGTGTATTATATAGTCATTAATTAAATGCCGACCCATGGATCCTTAACTAAGGCTGGAAAGGTTAGAGGGCAAACTCCAAAGATTCAAGGAAAGGTTAGAGATAGTCCCATATCCCGGTTGCGTAACAAGAATAATTATAGTAAGCGGTTCGAAAAAAGAAGGGCTCCTGGTCAAAGGAAACCTGAAAGAGGGCCGAGACGTTAGTGCTTTACCGAATAGTACAGTATTAAATTGTTCCTGAAATCCTCTTGAAAAAGGTCGGGATAATAGGTTTCGGAACGATAGGCTATCAAATTGCAAAATCAATAGATAGCGGCTATTTGTCACTAGCACGGTTGAGCTTTATTGTTGATTTGTCTTCCGAGAGATTGGAAGTTGCGAAGAAACTATTAACGAATGAAAAACCAACGATGTTTTCTGATCCGTATTTGCTTTTTGACTCTGAATCATATGAGAGTACTCAAATTATAGTAGAATCTGCAAGTGGGGCTGCAGTCCGACAGTATGCTAAGCAGATCTTATCTGACGGAAAGTATCTAATCATTTTCAGTGTAGGTGAATTAGTTGACGACACTTTATTGAAGGAGCTTGAATCAGAGGCTGCAAGACATACTGGCGTTATCCACATTCCGACTGGAGCAATCGCTGGTATAGACGCTATAAGGTCAGCCCGAAACAATTTAGACGAGATTACGATTACTACAACTAAAAATCCCAAATCGTTGGCTGGAGCCCCCTATTTCGATATCTTCGAGGATATACACTTACAGGAACTCAGTAATAGGACAGTCTTGTATGATGGAGATGTCCGCAAAGCAGTTAAGTTGTTTCCGTCAAATGTGAATGTCTTTGCCGCGTTAGCACTTGCAACAGGGAACATCGCCAAAATCAAAGTGAAAATAGTTGCCGATCCAAACATAAAGGTTAACCGACACGAAATAGATGTCAGAGGAGATTTTGGGGTTTTACAAATAGTTGCAAGTAACATACCTCATCCAGAAAATCCGCGGACTAGTACGTTGGCCGTATTGTCTGCTGTTGAAACCGTAAGATCCGCATGCTATGAGACGGTTAAGATTGGGAGTTAACTTCCATCGGCTATCACGATTTATATAGGGTAAGAGCAAGTGTTGTAACAAGGAATAAGGAATGAGTTACGGTGGATTTAGAAGAAACGATAGTTTCGGACCAAAACCAGTAGAAACAGGAAAGGAGTACGACGTACAGATTTCTGAAATAAGCAGAAAAGGTGACGGAATTGCACGAGTCCAAGGATTTGTCATATTTGTTAAGGATGGGAAAGTTGGTCAGAACGCAAAGATAAGAGTAACACAAGTTGGAAATCGGTTTGCAACGGCTGAAATAGTGAATGGGGCCACAGAGCAGTCTGCCCCGACTCAAGAAATTTCAAGCGGAGCCCAAGACCAGGCAGCTGAATCAGAAAACTAATTCTGCGAATGTTTGCTGGCCGTTTGAAAGCAACTTTTAGTAGTATTCAATACGGAAGATTGAAAGCCAGATGCACTCTATAGATTTTTTTAGGTTCTAAAACTCTTTTCATCCAATCATTCATTCAAAGGTCAGTTACCTATACAAAATATCGTTTCGTACTGCAATCGATTCTTAGATCTGGAGATCAACCTAGAAATCGAATCTCCCAGTTGTTCTTCGTCCACCCCACCATTGTCAAAATTGCCAGGCAGAACTAGATATATGCAAATCTTAGAACTTAAAACATCGGACAGCTCCTGATTCGCAGTAACAATGAATGGCCTCAAAGCACCTCGAAAAAGTTCGGCTCTCGCTTTGATTAATCCTGAGACTTTCTCGCCTTTTGGCCAGTCTGGTCCTACTATTATCACGTTTCCTGACGACTCTTTAAATCTAACAGGGTCTTCCAATGCTCCTTCAGGCGCAAGGACAGTAACCATATGTTTAGTCACCATAGCCGGAGTATGAATAAATCTGTCGACCAGTGATTCCCAATCCTGTCTTGAATGCTCGAGCAAAGATCTTGAGTAGTCCGGTCTTCCAGTAAAGTGGATCAATCCAGTTATAGGACCGAAATTGCTTTTGATTTGGTTTAAAGAGTCGCGTAAATTCGCCTCATCTGAAAGATTCGCTCGATACTGGGGATATTTAGACAATTGGTCTATTTCTTTTGGGGAAAGGATTATTATTTTCTTTTGTCCATTGTTTAACATCGTCTGGCAGAGAACCTCGATTCTCGACAGGTCAAGGGAATCACTGGTGCTTGTGCTTATCAAGACAGTTCCTAGGTTTTGGTCGGAATCTGTTCGCTGAACAAAAGAAGAGATCGCTGGCTTGACGGTGTAAAATACTCTATCATTAGGTACAACCCGGCCATTCAAAAGCCGGCTTATTTTCTCTGAAGACAATGTC
Organism: Nitrososphaerales archaeon TH5896; assembly: GCA_014523625.1. Taxonomy (GTDB): domain Archaea; phylum Thermoproteota; class Nitrososphaeria; order Nitrososphaerales; family Nitrososphaeraceae; genus TH5896. The sequence continues at coordinate 5,034 of JAATVP010000105.1, read as the reverse complement.
AAAACCATCTCAGCCACGTCTTCCTGAGCCAGAAATTCACCATCAACGATCATCTTTTTAGTATTCTCTTGAATTTTTTCAGCGATATTGTATAGCTTATTGATCAGCTCTGCAATACTGTGCTCTAGGTCATCTTGGTTAGAACTTGTATCAATCCTGGATTTTATTATTTCTTGAGCTATCTCTTTTCTTCTCGACGCGATCTCAGTTGTACTGTCGCCCAGGTGAGGCAGAACTCTCGAGAGAATAAGTTCTATCACACTGGACTTCATGTCCTTAAATCCTCCGATCCTTAAGAACTCAGCAGCAGCCTTCGGATAGACAGTTTTATAGATTCTGTCTGAATGGACTGGACCAGGATTAGTTGCAATAGATCTAATTCCACGATCTGTTAGCTCCCATGCCAATGCTTCAGCTAACCTGTTTTTAGCTCCTTGAGCGGCCGTATATGGGGTTCTGAATCTATACGGGCGCTGCTCAAATTTGCTTTCTTCGGTGAAAAAGGTACTGATTGTGATTATTTTACCATTCTTCGACAACAGATCAAGACCATGCACCGAAGTAAAGAATGTACCCGTTAGGTGAATCGCTACACATTCCTTGAATTCTCCATACTCTGCATTAGTGAATACCTTAACGGGACCTGACACGCCAGCATTGTTTACAATGATATCCAGACTCTCTGAAGTACTTTTGATCGAGCTATACATATCAATCAAAGACTGCTCATCAGATACGTCAACCCCTGGAAATGAAATTACCTTCGCCGAAGATCCAACTGACGACATCGTCTTTAATAGGATCTTCTTGGTTTCGTCAAGTGGCTTCTGTCTTCGCCCCATGATAATAATGCTTGCACCATTTTCAGCAAATTTTGCGGCTATCGCCTGACCTATTCCTGTTCCGCTTCCAGTTATGAGAACAGTTTTACCCTTGAAGGGCAAATTAGAGTCCGCCTGACCGGTCACATCAGTAGGGATTGGAAACTCCTATTTAAATCAATTTTGCGTCCTAAAATTGTCGGCATTCTAGTATCCATTAATGCAGTAGAACAGTTAAGAAAAAGTGGGATTTGAATCACCAAATTTGTTTTTGATCTATTTGTACTAATCCTCGGGACGAATACAGTTAGATTTAAAAATGTATGCAACAATAGCTATTTCATTGTTGTATATCCATAATTGGTATCTGAGATTTTGATCCTACAATGAGATACCTCTTATGCCCGCCACCAGTCTATGCCTACAAAGTATACCTGCCCTTTCCTCAACTTAGGACAAGCAAGGATGAACTGTTTCTTCACCGTAGTGGCCAATCTTCCACTCAGGACTATTGAAGTAGCAGTAATATTTGTTCCTGGAACATACACAGATATCAAAAAGGGCGCATGATCTATACCAGGTCCCCGTTCGTACACGGCAAAGTCACAGCCAAATTTTATCCCGGGAGAAACAATATAACCCTTGTCTTTCAAGACCTTGAATACCAGATACTTTGCATCAAAATTGTCATACTGCTTTCTGCATAGTGTTTTTATTCTCCCGATGGAGATAGTCTTTCCGGATTTCGATAGGATAGACAATTCTCCTCTTTCTCCGAGATAACATCCTTCGATTAGGTCAAGAACTATTGGGACGTCAAAATCAATTCCCTTAGGCTTCGAGATCCCAATAGGCTTACCGTAGTAGCCACCCCCAAATAATGTACGGGATTCTTCTATATTCCAAATAATTATCCTATTTTCAATCAGATGTCCTAAAACTTGTTTGTTCATCACATACTCAAAGCAAGGATTGTTAAGGAATCGGATGCTTCCTGGCACTTGTCAGCCATACCTTCTATCCCTTCAATTGCATCCTTTAAAAGGAGCAAGTCTTTGGTTACCGATATTTCATTCATTGCCTTTATTATTAAACTCCTATGTCTATCATCAACCAATCTTTCTAACCTTTGAACCTCTTGAGCAAGTTCAATAGTACTTGATGGATTGATACTCAGGGCTCTTGCCATCTCATTAAGTTTGAATGTTGCGTCAACTACCATACCAATCAATTCGTTGATGTCTTCTGCAAACCTTCCTATCATGATAATGTCTACTTTCATGTTCGCAAGCCTAAAGGCTACACCACTTATGTAACCCGCAATATCGTCCATGAGATATGCAGTCCTAAGCACATCCTCTCTATACACCATTAGACTTCCAATTTCTGCCACTTCTCTGGTCACACGCCTTCTAAGATTGTCCACCTCTTCTTCAGCATTTCTCATTCTGTCCAAAGTAGGCTGAACATCATGAGTCAACCCTTGTGTGATACTTTTTCCTAATGCAGAAAGTTCTCTTGCAGAATTCAAGATCTTCCCAATTTCATCGTGAAGTATAGCAAGGGTTTTCCGTTTCGCTTGAACTTCCAATTCCCCGCTATACATTAAGGAACAAAGACGGTTCGCTGGCTATTATTTCTTTTGACAGTCGTGTTGCACAATTAGAATGTTTAGATCGGCCATCAATTGAAAAGAACCTCTATGACTTCAGCATATTTCTTAAGCCATTAAATCAAATGGAACTGAAATTGAATCACGAATTTCTATCAAGTCTCTAAGGATTGCACTGGCAGTTTCTAAACCACCAGCGCCTCTCCCTATGATCGTTTTCTCTCCCGAATATTCTGAAGAGAATGTCACTGCATTTAAAGTTCCAGAGACACATATTGGATCATCTGGTTGTATCTCTAAGGGCATTACATTAAGTTGATCATTGTCGCAATATGCTATTAGTCTAATTGCCTTACCTTTTTGACGTGCATTCCTTATCGCATTCAAGTCCACCTCAGAAATACCGCATCTAGAAACATCAGCGATACTGACCTTCCTTGACATAATCCAATTAGCCATAATTGCAAGCTTGGCGGCAGCATCATATCCTTCAATATCGAGCTTTGGAGTTGCTTCAGCGTATCCTTTCTGTTTGGCGTCGGCAAGCGCTTGCTGAAAAGTGAGTCCCTCTTCCTCCATTTTGCTAAGAATGTAATTAGTTGTCCCATTGAGGATTCCTCGAAAGGAGAGAATCCGATCTCCTCTCAAGCATTTTTTTGCAAATTCCAGAATGGGGGTTCCCCCTCCAACGGTACCGCTAAAGGCGAGTCTAACGTTGTTATAACCAGCCAACTCTAGCAATGACGAAAAGGCCAGGGCCAATGGACCCTTATTCACAGTAATTACGTGTTTCTTGGTTTTCATCGCAGACACAATATGAGAAATTCCAGGCTCAGCATTCTCAAGATTTGTAGGGGTAACTTCAATCATAACTTCAGCCTCAGTACTTTCAATAATTTCACTAGTACTGGGACAGAACTTCTTGTTGCCGTAGTAAGCAGACACCGATTTTTTCATACGCTTTGCTTCCAAAAGCCTACTGAGATCCAATCCTTGTGGAGATACAGCCATTCCATTACTATCAACACATGCTACCACCCTCGGATTCAAACCAAACGTGCTATACAGCTCAGCTGATTTGGAAAGTAGTATTTTGATAAAGCTTTGGCCTACCACTCCAAATCCTACAATTATGATACGCAATTTATGTTCTGAAGTAATTCTCTAATTAATATACGTAAAATTTTCTCCTGATGGAACAAACCCATTTATTGCTTTCCTAAAACGAATTAGAACGATCAACATATAATTTGCTAGAAAATCTGTTCTTGACATTTGTCATCGGAGTGTTTGCAGGCATAGTGGGTTCATTGCTTGGCCTAGGTGGAGGTATCATTATATCTCCTATCTTGACTCTTTCCGGCTTCTTACCATCGCAAGTTGCATCGACTAGCTTGTTAGCAGTGGCATCAACTGGAGCCTCGTCAACGGTGTCTTATTCGATTAAGAAAAAAATTAGATATAATATCGGAATCAAGGTTGCAGCTTTCGCCGTTCCTTTTTCAATCATTGGCGCATTTGTTTCTTCCGCTCTAGAACCAAATGAATTCAAGTTGTATTTTGCTATATTACTAATATCAGTGAGTTTCTATTTATTAGTACGAAAATCAAAAAGAGAAAACAAATGCGATCATGATAATAGAGGAAAATTAAGCTCGAATGCTTTGCTATATGTTGGCTCTTCAGCAGCTGGTCTAATATCAAGCGTTTTCGGAATAGGAGGCGGGATCATCTTCGTTCCTCTATTGTTTGCAGTAAAAAAACTATCAATGCAGCAGTCAGTCGCTACATCGCAGCTATCCATACTGATAACTTCTATTGCGGGTATCTTGACTCACTCAGTTCTTTATCAGCAGGATTATTTGTTCGCCGGGGCAATAGCGTTGGGAGCGCTTGCGGGTGCGCAGGTTGGTTCATTTATCGCCATTAGAATCAGTGAGCGATTGTTAACAATCTTGTTCTCTATTTCACTCATAACCATAGCGGTCCAACTCATCTTAGGGTATTTCCAGTGACTAAATCATTCTTCGATACGCATCACCCAACTGCCTAGTAGGGACGGAATTCTTTGTTGTGCTCTCGTGCCTTTCCAGCTAGATTTTAGTTCATGCTCGAGTTTAGCCTTTTCCCTTATATGATGATCTGAGACTAGGTGAGCAAACATTTGTTCAATGGAGCTCATCTGCTTTGAACATATATTACACTTATTTGGGCTAGAGATTGTATTCAATGTATTAGAAGTAATATCGGAATACTTAATAGGTTATCTTTGACGTTAGTGTTTGACCAAAGAATGTTGGCATGTTTAGTTACACAACCTAATTTCTATTTACAGCCTTACAGCACCTGTAGCGATTAAAGCCCCCAGAGATGCTCTGCAAATTCAAACAAAGTTAATATCTTTTTGCTTCGGTACCTCTTACAGGCTTTATTGGGGGAGGCAGCTTCTCCAGTTTATGTGATGGATTTGCTAAATAATGTCTGGATGCACCTTCTCCGGTAAGCACAATGTTACAATTTAGACACTTGTATCGAATAGCCAACGTAGCTCAACAGTTTAATTATACATACATGGCTAAAAAGTATGTGGAACAGGTTGTT
>JAATVP010000104.1 GCA_014523625.1 Nitrososphaerales archaeon TH5896 | reverse complement strand
TAGCGGAGCTTGATTACTTCTCTGTTATCTGGTACCGAGGTTCTTAAATGATACCTATTATGGATCGAACTAGCAATATTCTCAGATTTTGATTTTTCGCCATGGTTAACAATTACTCTCTTGGGCTTTACTCGATAGACAAAGTTCATGATTTGGTTATAGTCGCTATGCCCACTAAAACCATCTATCCTCTGGGTATCACAATTTACTGGAATAACCTTAACCTTTCCGTTCTTATCCATCATCCCAATTTCGTTCATGGTTCCGTCCATTACACGTCTCCCCAAAGTACCATTTATCTGATAAGAAACGAATATTATCTTGTTTCCACGTACTGGAGCGATCGACTTAAAATATTCCACCGATGGTCCACCTTCGAGCATTCCTGATGTCGCCATTATAATAGAAGGATTGCGATCTTCTAAAATCTCATCCCGTTTTCCGGGTCCATTTACGAGGGTAAAATACTCTGACTGAAAAGGATTTACACCAGAAGAAACACTCTTCCTCACGTTAAATCCAAGATAGTGTGCATACGACATATGAATAGCGCTAGCCTCCGAGATCATTCCTTCGATATAAATCGGACATTCGATCAAATTTCTCTCTCGCATCTCTTTGTCCAACACTAGCATCATTTCTTGAGCTCTACCTACAGCAGGAACTGGAATCAACACCTTGCCACCTTGCTTTAAGGTTTGGTTTATGCTCTTGGTAAAATTATCATATACGGAAGTTTGATCAGGCATGATATCGGAAGTATTGCCATAAGTACTCTCAGTAATGAGGGTTTCGACTCTTGGATAAACCGCTAGAGCGGTATCGAGTAATTGAGTTCTGGCATATTTGTAATCACCGGAATATAGTATATTATGCGCGCCTGATATATTCAGATGCACTGTAGCACTGCCCATAATATGACCTGCATTGTTGAGGGTGATTGTAATATCTGGTGAAATATCGGTAGGCTTGCCATACGGTAGCGTTATGCAGTGCTTGATCACTTCGTAAACATCACGAGACTCGTAGGGTAGATAACTACCGTTTGCTTTTGCTATCTTTACCGAATCCATTTGTAATAATGTCATAAGAGGCAATGTGGGTTCGGTACAATAAACAGGTCCCCTATATCCGTACCTATAAAGTGCTGGCAAAAATCCTTGGTGATCGATATGTGCATGACTCAAAATAACTGCGTCAAGATCATTTAGCGTAAAGGGGAACCAATCTATTCTAGGGAACGCATCTAGTCCTATGGCCTCGCCTGGATTTAATCCACAATCCAGCATGACTTTGCTTTCTTGTGTTGATACGACGAAACATGACCTACCGACTTGCTTAACTCCGCCCAGACAATAAATTAGAACCTCTGTCTTGCTAGCGTTGAAGTAAGAAGATTTTTCTAATCTAGCAGGTGCTTCAGGCGAAATCAGCCTGGTATCAGCATGACTCTCATCCATCAGGGTATCTTTCCGTCTTATACCATCCAAATAGCTGTGGGTACCTACAACAAGAGGTGTTCTAAAAATTCTTTGTCCTAACTCGTGAAAGAAATTGCTTCTCTCCCTCGCAGAACCCTTCAAAGTTGAATGGATTGTCTTGATACTCGTAGAAGGGATATGTGGAGAAAGTCGAGTTCTTGCTAGCCAACCTGTCAACGATGCAATCTCTATAATCAATGCGGGTGTGATGACTTCAGGACTGCTTAACTCCAAAATTACTTCACCCGTTGCATCGTCGCAGAAAACTGCTGAAAGAGACACGTTCTTGGGGACGAGCTTCAAAACTGTTGACCGAGTTAAATCCTCTGAAATCCGTATACTTGGATCAGTTCGGATCACAAACCTCTTTTTTATAGTCTTGGAGAGGCCTGATAAGTGCAATGTGAGTTCCGTGAGAGCAAATTTGGGATTTTTTGTATAGAGCGCAATCTTAGGGCCCTCAAACCTGGCGGCAGTAATTGATGCTTCTTTGGGAAGCATTTTAGTCAGAGAATCATACAAGGATCCACCATTCGATTCATCTAAGTGGTCAGTCGTCCTAAATCGCTTCTTATCTGTTATCATCGTAAGGTTGTGAGGGATCGTATTTGCTTCGGGGATTGATGATTTGTGAACCACTGATTTCGCATTCGCGATATTATTAAGCTTGAAATCATCCTCCGAACCACTATCTTCTTTCAAATTTATTCATTCCCAGCCCGCTAAGGTATTATACGGTCAACTTAAAGTTCTAGCCAAAGGGTATCCTACCAGAATGGGCAATTAAATACGTATCTAAACCATTAATATATCTTCTTGATATGTGACTTGTATCTGAAGTTTTAGACAAACTAGATTGTTTGGTGGTTTTTTATGATGGGTACCACTTGTGACCGTTCAAGAATAGTCTTTGTAATTCTACACTTCCACTAACTTACTCTCGTCAAACGATTTTGAGTTGTACCAATTATATCTGAAAAAATCGAGACACCAGTCATGGAAAAGTCCCTCACGATCGATTGAGCCATTACTGTAAAACATAGAAGTCATATCGGGTATCCCCTTAGAATTGGGGAAAATCACGGTAGCTTGTCGTTCATTCAGAACTACGGCAACTTGTATTCTGTCGATCATTCTCCGTTCTACTTCGCCGCTTTTTAGCAAGTCCTGATAGCCAACTTGTCTAAGCAGGTCTATACGCTTTCTAGGAACTAGCGCATTTTGAGGGAGAATATAGCTAAACTTCAATTTTTTACTTTTAATTCGCGGCAGAATCGCTTCGATCAGCTCTAGCGGAATTTGAGGTAACATTGCACAGATGTACTCTTCAGACTCTTCGTACATCTTTTTCCATCTCTCAATTACAGCAACAAGCCCGTTAATGAATTCACATTTATTTAGGGCCCCTATTCTGTAAATGAACTTCATCGGTATATCTCCAGCAATGTGTTCTGAAAAGTAGTTCTGATATGTAGACAAAAAACTAAAGGTCGAAATTTGCCTAATGATGATATTCCCAAAAGTGGAAAGTGAGAAATTGCCACCTGAGTCTTTCTCGATCAGTCCTGCCTCAAACAGTCTGTTTAGATTTCGATGTACCTCTTGCATTGTTACATCCAGATCTCGTGCAAGCTTGGCCAGTTTTGTCTTCTCATTATGCAATTTGAACAAGATCTGCAATCTGTGTTCGCTTGCTAGTTCAAAGAAAATGTGTTCAGTATGTTCATATTCACTAATCAGCGGAAAATGTTCCTCTTTATCACCACTAGTATGCATTTTCATCCACCAATCATCTATTTGAATCGGTTTCAAATATTAGTTTCTTTAAACAACACGTGTTCATATCCTGAGCATAATTAATCTTCACCAGGCCATACAGAATCATCTTTGGTATTTTGACCTTCCAATTGTTCTTAGGTGGGTCTTGTGAATGGATAAACATGATATATTTGGAGCCTTGCCATTCGCCATCTTATCTTAGAACCCATGGTAATACAAAAGATACGGTTACTATTAATACCGTCACAAGCGTCAGGATTAGAGATGCGTTTCGAAAACGGGTGGAACCAGCACCAACTTTTCTTTCGATCAGTGAATTGTACAATTGTCCTCCGTCAAGCGGGCCTATAGGCAATGCGTTGAAGATGCCTACATTAAAATTAATGAACCATAACCAAAAAAGAAAGTTAGCAATAATTGGAAAAGCTGGACCAAGTGTTGACGAATATTTGGACGCCATTAGATCTGAATAAGGCACTGAACCTTCAGCCATAGTCGGTGGAAGAAGAATCGCAATGGGGTTTGATCCAAAGGCACTCTTGTATCGACTAAGAACGAATTCAGGATCTGGAGATACATTCGTGATCGTAACGCCAAGGATGCCTGTGTTGGGTTGCACACTAGCTGGAATCGATGCAATTCTTGTAACTTCCTGGCCACCAGCGTCTTTCCATGTGATTGCCACCCTATTTCCTAGATTTGACTGAAGAAGACTACTCAAATCCTCAATGTGCTTTACCCTGTCGCCTCCAATATCCACAATAACATCTCCTTTCTTCATACCAATTGAACTAGCCAGTGAAGCATCACCCACAGTCATAATCTCTACTCCATATTGGGCATCTTCCGGTTGTGGCAAGGGAGCCAGCGATAAGACAACCATATAGAGCAGACCGAGAGAGAGTCCAGCTACTATCATATTGTTCATGGGGCCTGCCGTGAGAATTGCACTCTTTTCCTTCAATTTGGTTCTAGCCAACTCTTCCCTTTCTATATTAACAAATGCTCCGATAGGGAGACCCAATATAAGCACTAATCCCGTAGACTCCACCTTCACACCGTACACCCTAGCTACGATACCGTGTCCTGCCTCATGAATGACAATCGTTAGTACTAAGGCAACCCAGCCATAAGTCCATGGCAAGTAAGGGTTTAGGCCTGGGATAAGCAGGTTCGATTGAGGTCCTATATCTCTAACTCCTTCACGAGCGGCTCCATTGGAAAAGAGAACCATCAGCGAGCCTACTATCAAAAATACGGCTAGGGCAGTTATGAGCGGCATAAGATACGTATTGAATCTCGCATAGATCTTGGCGATTTTACTACCTGCCACTTTATCGAAAAAACTTAGTCCATAAGGTGTATGAATAAGTATTAATGGAAACTTAATCTCAGCCCGTACCTTATTGCTTTGTGCCTGGCTTCCCAACTTCTACTATAACGATAATTGGCTATTTAAATGAAGTCATTAGCCTATTAGCCTATAATAGTTCACCAATAATTAAGAGAGTACGACGCAAATTATGAAATTAAACATTATGTCACTCATTGGTGAAGATTGTAACATTTGAACACTAATATATATAAATCAAAGATAAGATTATGAAACGGAATAGTAGGAAACAATGTCTAGAAGAGGAGAAAATCAAAGTTTGGCGGAAGATACTATCTCCGAAAATGAGAGAAGAAAGCTTTCTGAGCCTCCCATTGATGTTTTGTTTAATCCCTCTCTGATCTTGAAGCGAAATGCCTGGGATATCGATGTCACACTAATGTTGAGAATGCTGTTGGATATTCTTGAAAGAATCCAATACAAGGATTTGAGAATTTGCGGTGTTGCTGCCCTGACTTCATCGATGATTCACCGAATAAAAGTGGAAAGCATTTTCAAGTTGCAAACTTTGTCTGAAAAGAAAAGCAAACCGCCAAGCCATGGAGATGAAATTCCTATTGAGAATCTAAGCCCTATAACAATACCATTTCGATACGAGTCAAGCTATCCTGTTTCCCTACAAGAGCTTCTGTCTGTGCTAGAGAGCATGGTATCATCCCTCACCGACTCAGGGTCACGTAAACCACGTATCAATTTAGAACCAGTCGAGGACTTTTCATTTGATGAATACTTCGTAAAGATAGAAGAAATTTTGGCGCAGTTTGAAACGATGATTCGAAGTAGGCTTCTCAAACAGGAGAGCGAATTATTCAGCAATTTGATCGCAGAATTGGACCCGCTTTCGAGCGCGAGATGCTTCCTGGCAATGTTGTATTTGGCCTTGAAGGGAAGTATCCATATAGAAGAGACTAATGATAGCGAAGATATCCTTTTGTGCAGGGTACTCGACAGTTCGCCGCAGGAGTAGCGAAAACACTGAGATGAAAACGAGAGAGAATGGTCTTTTGCAAGATGAGATTAGGGCCCGTATTGAGGTAGCCCTTTATTGTTCTGGGAAACCGATGTCAGTTGATGAGCTTGTAAGGGCTTCAGGTATTACGTCAAGAGAAAAAACTGTTCAAATCATCAAGGATTTAATGAACATAATTAACTCTCAGCTGAAGGCTTTGGAAATTGCCAAGTTGGAAGACGGTACTTTCGTCTTGCAGGTGAAGCCAGTCTATTTATCAATTGTTAGAAAGTTTTCGCATCAGCCTATTTTGTCACAAGCATCTCTGAAAACCTTATCCTATATTGCATACGAGCAACCAGTTACATCTACTAGATTGGTACGAATTAGAGGTTCTCAAGTATACTCGCATCTAAAGGAATTACGTAGTCACGGATTTGTTAAGCATGATGCGTTAGGCAGGATAAAGGTATACAAAACAACTGAGAAATTTGTAAGCTATTTTGGAATTCCGAACATAGATTTGCTGAAAAGAAATTTGGTCACTTCTGGTAAATCGTAGTTCTTAGATACATGTACTAATGATTCATTCCCTAAAGATATCCGGTGTATTGAAAAGTATTAAATTACCCCTCTTGGACGATGGTCTATTATGCGGAAGTCAATAGAGAACCTCAGAGGCAGAAAATACACCGGGGGAAAAATTACTCCTTCTAGAAGTCGAAAAAAATACGAGACCGATCGATATCCTAATGAAGCATTAGTGGGTAAAAATATCTCTGTTTCGCGACGGACCAGGGGTGGAAATTATAAGACCGCATTGAAAAGCTCACATTTCGCCAATGTAACAAATCCTGAAACTCGAAAGACTCAGAAGACCAGTATTTCTCAGGTAATTAGAAACCCTGCAAATAGGGATTACGAAAGAAGAGGAGTAGTTAACAAGGGAGCGATAATTCAAACTGAGTTAGGTGTTGCAAGGGTAACATCCAGACCTGGACAGCATGGATGTGTAAACGCAGTTCAAATCTCTCAATAGCACTTTCGTACATGATTTTGGGTTTATTCACCCTTTTATTGTAGTGTTGGCGTGTTAATTCGTTTAATTGAAATTGCAATAAAGAACATACGATATAGTCCTCAATGTGAATTTGATTATTTTGTTCATCGTTGCTACTTGATACCCAATGAAATAACGTGTGAGATACGACTTGGTGTGATATCGTCGCAGAGCGAAGGAGAACTATTTGGTGGAATTCTGATTCAGCAGCTCTGTATTACGTTAGATGACTTTGTTTCAAGGAGCTAGCTGTGGAATTGTGGAATGATAATAAAGGAAAGCATATTAGAGCGGTTCTTGAATGAAAGGATGTTACTACGAGCATCGAAATAATAGCTCCGCATGCTGCTTTGTCATTTAAGTATTGTCATGGGCCGGGTATTTCTCCTAAGAAGTACCTCGTCGTCACAGATCTTCATTTAGGCTTCGAGTACGACCTTGTGAAGAAGGGGATTCAAATAGATTCGAAATTCTTTACCCAACAAATAATATCAGAAATACGAACGATAGTAAGAGGTTTCAATCCAGATGGAATAATATTGCTTGGAGACATCAAGGATTCAATTGTCAATACTAACTCTATAGAATGGTATCATATACCTCGGTTCTTGAAGGATCTGGCTAACAATTATCACGTCTATTTAATACCTGGAAATCATGATGTGAAGATCGAAAGTTTGTCCCCGTCCGAGGTGTCAATAGCTAGTCCAACAGGGATTACGATAGGTGATACACTCTTCTTACATGGTCATACAATGCCATCTCGTAATAAATCCGCAGTTAATAAAATAGTAATGGGACATCTACATCCAATTTTAAAGAAGCCCGATAGCAACCTAAACGGTCAACGCGTTTGGATATTTCTAAGAGTTAAGAAAAGTTCTGTTTTCAAAAATGAAGAAGGGTACCTCGATTTAGTAACTATGCCTTCTATTAACCGATTTATCACTCCCTCTAGTGACTCTAGAAAAAAGAACAATACTGTTTCTTTGTCCCCTATTATTAGAAACGCAACGAAATCTTATGACTATGTTAGGCAGGCGCTAGTAGTTTGTTTGGACGGATACGTATTGGGAGATGAAAGGTTGCTCCCATTCGTAACTTGAATAATTCGCAAATTGAAAGATGGGCAGCTCAATTTAACGATCTTTAATTGATTTAATCGAATTCTAATAGGTCTATGATTCAATGTAGGGTCTTAAGTAGTCAAAGGTAGTTGTGTGAGTTCTAATCCATTCCAGTGTATTGATGAATGTGGAAGCAGATTCGACCGTGGTCAAAACAGGTATTCCGAGCTCGACCGCCTTCCTACGTATCTGATATTCATCATCTAGCATCCCAACGTATCGCTCAATTGTAGATGTGGATGGAATATTAATAATGAAATCGATTTGACGTTTAAAAAGCATCTCTGAAATATTGGGTTTTCTTAGAGGTTCGCTAATCTTGTATACTCTCTCAACTGGGCGAATATTGAAATTTTCTATAAAATCTGCGGTGTGTTCTGTAGCCATAATAGAGTACCCCATGTCGCCGATCTTTCGTACAAGAGGAAGGATTCTTTCCTTGTTAGTAGGTCCTCCGGCAGTTATCAATACTCTACCTCTGAGTGGTAGGTTGAATCCGGCCGCAATGTAGGCTTTCGAAAGTGCGTCGTGAAAACTTGACCCAAAACAGGCTACCTCCCCTGTAGATTGCATTTCAACACCAAGGACAATATCCGCACCCTCGAGCTGCATAAAAGAAAATTGAGGAACTTTTATGCCAAAACCAGACTTTCTTAACCAACTATCGCTACGATCATCAGGCAGTTTTTTTCCCATCATGGCTTGAGCAGCCAGTGAAATTAAATTTAGACCAGTAAATTTTGATACGAATGGCATCGACCTAGAAGCGCGCACGTTGGCTTCTATAACGAATACCTGGCCTTTCTTTACCAAAAATTGTATATTGAAAGGTCCAATTATTTTCATAGCCACGCCGATTCTTTTACTATATTCAGTGATCATCTCTATCGTTTCCCTATCTAGCCTCCAAGGAGGAATGCACATCATCGCGTCTCCCGAGTGTATGCCAGCGTTGTCAATGTGTTCGATAACCGAACCAATTACTACGCTCTGTCCGTCTCCTACTGCATCAACTTCCACTTCTGAAGCGTCTTCCAAAAACTTTGTCATAACAATTGGGTGGTCAGGGCTTACATTTGTTGCCTCAGTCAAGTATTTCTTTAACTGCTCTGGGGTCCAAACGACTTTCATTGCAGCGCCACTAAGTACATAAGAGGGTCTAACGAGCAGAGGGTATTTCACTACCTCTGCAAATGATCTTGCTTCATCTAAACTCGTAAATTTTTTCCAAGCTGGCTGTCTTATACCCAACGAGTCAAGCAGCTTTCCAAACTTGGATCGATCCTCGCCTTGGTCTACACTTGCGGCAGATGTTCCTACAATATTCATATTTGCAGACGCTAACCTTGGGGTTAGTATATTTGCAGTTTGGCCCCCCACGCAAGTTACTATTCCATCAGAATTTTCTCTTTCACAAATGTCCATTACCCTTTCGTATGTTAGTTCTTCGAAATACAAGCGGTCACAAATATCATAATCGGTGGAGACGGTTTCAGGGTTACAATTGATGATTATGACTTCCTTACAACCGTTGTCCTTTAGGCCCCAAACCATATTTACGGTGCCCCAATCAAATTCTACACTGCTGCCTATCCTGTATGGTCCAGCACCTAGGACTATCACCTTTGAAGGCTTATTCTTTGCTAGTGGCTTGCTAGCCTTCATACTGGATATTAATTTTCTGTACTTTATTTTCGAATCATATTGAACGTCATCAAATTGACCGCCGTAGGTGAGATAAAGATAGTTGGTCTTAGCTGGCCATTCAGCAGCTAAAGTATCTATTTGTTTGGTAACTGGCTGGATCAACAACTTCCTTCTCAGTGATCTAACATCAATCTCGTCGATGCTACAGCAGTTGGCAATTTGGATGTCTGAGAATCCTATTTTCTTCGCCTCCAGCAATATTTTCTTGTTTAGAGTCGAAGTTCTTAACTTCTTTTCAGTTCTGACTATTGATTGTATCTTGTTTATGAACCAAGGATCTATTGACGAGAGCGAGTTGACGCGGTCCACTGACATGCCCACATTCAACGCTCTTACTACATCAAAGAGGATCTCATCTGTTGGATGTAATAGAGCTTGTTCGATGGATTCAATCTCATGATCCTCTACATTTATACTACTATCATCATTGCAATTAGTACAGCTATTACTACTACTATTGATATTATCATCATCAGAACTATTTCCCATTGATGAAGACAAGTACGGTAACTGTTTATCGCGTTGAGAATTTACATCTGCACTACATAGATCACTTGTGTTTTCCGGCGAATTTAAATCCAAAGCATTATTCGAATCAATCCGTACTCGCTCTACTGACGTCGGAAGCAGCACTTTCTGCTGACTTAAATTAGTTACACCATACCTTTCATCAAAAACAAAAGTGGAAGAAAAATTATTGCCATCTGACCCATTACTGTCAATCCTGGAATTGGAAACGAGGCCATGCTTTCCATTGTCGCACATTCTGACTGCCTTTTGAATTACCTCTTCAAAGCTCCTGCCAATCGCCATTACCTCCCCAACTGATTTCATTGTGCTGCCAAGTCTCTTTTTTACCAATTCAAATTTCTTGAAATCCCATCTAGGCATCTTCAGAACAATGTAATCCAACGAAGGCTCAAAACATGCAGTAGTAGCTTTCGTGACAGTGTTAACTAATTCAGGTAGTGAGTACCCTAAGCTTATCTTTGCGGCCATGTATGCCAATGGGTATCCGGTAGCCTTGCTGGCCAATGCGGAGGATCTAGATAATCGCGCATTTACTTCAATAACGCAATAATTCTCAGAACCAGGATCAAGTCCGAACTGAATATTACACTCGCCGATGATATCACATTTCTTAGTGGCTTTCAATGCTGCACTCCGAAGTACATGATATTCGTAGTTGTTTAGTGTCTGCGAAGGAGCTACGACTATGTTATCCCCCGTGTGAACCTTCATCGCTAGAACGTTTTCCATATTACATATTATTACACTGTTTCCGTGGTGATCTCGCATTACTTCATATTCAATTTGCTTCCAGGATCCTACGTATTTTTCTATTAGAACTTGTCGAACCACGCTAAGTGCGAGTCCTCGTTGTACTATCTCCTGTAGTTCGTAAACATTGTAGGCAACACCGCCGCCCCGTCCGCCCAACGTATAAGCCGCCCTTATGATTACTGGATATCCTATTCGCTCGGCAATTTTTTGGGACTCTTCGATAGAGTTCGCTGATGAGCTTTCAAGGACTGGAAGTCCACATTCTGCCATATTATCCTTGAAAAGTTGTCTATCTTCGGTATTTTGAATACCGTGAATTTGTGTGCCTAATACCTTTATCCCATATTTCTTGAGGATCCCATTATTTTCCAGCGCAACCCCACAGTTTAACGCTGTCTGGCCCCCGAAACTCAACATTATCGAATCTGGGCGTTCAAGCTCAAGTATGCTTGTTACATATTCAAGGTTAACGGGTAAGAGGTATACTCGATCCGCGAATCTGCTATCGGTTTGAATAGTTGCAATATTTGGGTTAATTAGTAGTGTGTTTACGTTATCTTCCCTTAACGCTTTGAGGCATTGAGAACCAGAGTAATCGAAATGGCGGTCTTCGCTTTACCGAATGACTTTCGCCTGCTTCTCCGATCTTAATTGCCCCGCTACCTAGGACTAAAACTTTCTTGATATTTTCATGTTTTCCCAATTCTCCAGTCCTCCGTAAATTCCGTGACGTCCCAAAGAATGTTATTCTGCTGAACAGAGAATAAATCTTTAAGGATTGAAAGCTCTACATCCAAATTTTGAAGCATTTCTAGAATACTAAATCATGAATTGATCCATATTACTGTATTCTTTTGTACTATAGTTAGCCCAAACTTTTGCAGAACTGGATCGTATTACTGTATCTCATTATCAACAATAAGTATAACTACATCATGCTTCAGCATTTCAAATCAATCAAGTATCCATCCCAATATGCTGGCTCCAATCCTATACTTTGGGTAAAGTTAGTATGT
>JAATVP010000103.1 GCA_014523625.1 Nitrososphaerales archaeon TH5896 | reverse complement strand
TAAATATTTCGATTCCGAGCCTTGTCTCGATGGGTAGTGGTCAGATTATCGCAGTCCTTGATAATGTCTCTAAATTTTTCAAACACAAACATACAATCATACGGCCCAGGAGAAGCCTCGGGGTGAAATTGTACGCCAATGATAGGTTTGGATTTATGTTGAATTCCTTCTATGGTGTCATCATCGGGATTGTAAAACCAAGTAGTAAAATCTGTTCTTTGTAGGCTCAACGAATCTATTCCATAGCCGTGATTTTGACTTGTTATGTAAGTAGTATTATCGTTTTTGTTAATGCACGGCTTATTTTGACCTCGATGACCAAATTTTAGTTTGTATGTTATTGCCCCGGCCGCAAGTGCAAGAATCTGATTACCAAGACAAATCCCTAAAGTAGGTATCGATTCTTCAATTAGTTTTTTTGCCGTAATGATAGTCGCTGCGCAGGTCTCTGGGTCACCTGGTCCATTGCTTATTACGACCCCCGCTGGATCATACGCCTTGATTGAATCATAATCAGTATCCCAAGGTAAGACGACAACTGGGAATCCCAATGACAAGATGTTTCGGATAATACTAAATTTCGTTCCGGTATCCAACAGAACTATTCTCTTCCTGCTGGAGTTTTTGATATCCTCTACTACAGGATCATAAAACTTGGCTTCTTGAGTCGAAACTTCCGGCATAAAGTTTACTCCTTCATAACTTGAACCTTCAAGGCGCTCTTTTATCTCTAGCAAGTTTAACTTGGTTCCTAGGAATCTCGGCCTTATTTTCCCGTCAACTTTGGCAGATTTCCATGCCCTCTTTGAACCACCAATCGTGTTGACGTTTATAGCACCCATCATTACTCCATGCGCTCGGAGTCGTTTGGTTAATTCACGCGTATCAACTCCATATATTCCAGGTATCCTTTGCTCATATAACCATTCGTCGAGGGTCATGATAGAACTCCAATGACTTGCAATAGGTGAAAGATTCTGAACGATCAATCCTCTAACCTGAATGGACATAGATTCGAAGAATCTGGGAAGCCCAAATTGATCTTTCAAGTTGATATCAGGGACACCATAGTTTCCAATCAGCGGATAAGTCAGGCATAAAATCTGGCCTCTGTATGAAGGATCAGTTAATGTTTCGGTATATCCGACCATGCCTGTGTTAAAAACTACCTCCCCTTCCATACATGCCGGGTAACCGAAACCGATGCCTTTCATCGTCAAACCATCCTTCAATAAAAGGTATCCCGTAAGTTTAGAATCAGACCTCACTAGATTGGCGAAATTTGAACCCTTCAGCCAATTTGAATTGACGAGATTTAAACTTTCTTGTAGATTGCAATTACCTTGTGCATTACACGAGATAAGATGGCCAGTTCACATCTAAAACTCTTTTAGGTTTAGAGACATAGCAAGTACGCTATCGAATAACGAACAGGTTAAATGGAGTATAAGTATCGTCTATAATATGAGAGGCAACGCGCTTCAATATTACTCTGTACTTACTATTGTTATAATATTGGCAATATTCCAATTAGACATCACTTTAGTATCGGAATTTTCGTTTGAGGCTGATGCCAAAAATGATGCATTTAGCGTTCAAGAAACGAATTCTACAAATGACAAAAAGGATATTTTTGGTGTATCAGAAATATACCCTACAGCCAGTGGAGGAAGAGAGTGGTTCGTAAATATGACTAATCCGGCTAACAGTACACATTTCAGCGAAACGGACGGTTTTGAGTTAATAAAGCAAAATGATGGTTCATGGAGAGTTAACTCAACTCACGTTAGGCTGGTTGTGGAGACTCCACAGAATATGACCGAATGGAAGAACGTAGAAATCACTGGCTATGCGAAATTGAGCCTACCGACCGACGTAAACTCAACTTCATCATTTGATTCGAGTTCCAATAACTCCGCGACGAATAATAGCGAATCGGAAGAAATTGATGATTTGGCATTCATTGGTCGTAGTGGCAGACATAGCTCTCAAGCTCCTTGTGAGGGCACTGCCTATGTTGGCGGGTTACACAATGAAGGTGCAGTAGGATGGAAGAAGGAGATATGGCACACGGGTGGATATACTGATGAACGGGCAAAGAATATTGTCACTAAGCCAATTTTGGATAGGTGGGTGGGATGGAAAGTGATAATCTATGATTTGCAGGTGAGTAACCAAACGGCAGTAAAATTAGAATCATATCTAGATGACCATAATAATGACAGTTGGAAGAAGGTCACTGATATAATTGACAACGGAGGGTGGTACTCAAGAAGCTCAGACGAAGAGTTCTTTAGTGCAGATTGTGGAAAGATGAGGGACCAAATTATCGTCGAACCTGGTCCATTTGTGATATTTAGAACTGATAACCTTATTCTTGATTTTAAAAACTTGAGCGTAAGAGAGATTGACCCTCCAATGGTATAAGAGAAGAGCATAATCCCATTCACACGTAATCCGGAACGAGCTGAAGTAAGGTTCATACTATTTTGAATTCATGCGATATTACACTTTCAAATTACCTTATTTTATTTTATTTTGAATTGGCAATTGGATAGTGCAGCCAGGCTAACTCCTAGTCTTTCTTGAGTTTCTTAGCAGCTTCCAATATTATCTTTGCTACATCACGTTCAATTCCAAGTGAAGATGCGAGATGATCAACGTCAGATGAGATAATAGAGTCAAATGTAAATCCTGACCTTGTCAACAGCTCCTTGAGGCCATCAGGAATCTCCAGTTCCTGAATTCTATATTCCATAGCAAAAGTAATTTTGGACATACTAATATACTCTTCTAGTAAATTTATATATAGATGATATCGGCATTACACAAATACCTTTTGGTCTATGGGTAATCTGTCATATTGACGCAGCGGTCATCTGTATTTGATAACATAGACGATTGGAGTCTTATAGTAGATTCTAGGCGTGAAGCGACTACCTCGGATGAAGCGTTGTGTGGTAGAGTGGTGGCAGAATTCAAAGATGCTATAATTGTTTTAAATTTTGGCCGGTACCAGATAAATAAGTTTCTGGTCCCGAAATCAAAAGTAGATGGATTTGACGGAACCCGCGTGCACCTCAAAATTCCTCAAACAAATTTATTTTTATTTTGCTACTAAAATATACCAACTATTCATTTTCTTTAATTTTGACAAAAAATAGTGAATACTGGGAATTCGTTTTGGAAATATTGCACAATATCTTCCAATAAATGTAGTAGTGTCCTCTTACACGAGAATTGATTTTTTTTAAGGCCCAAAAGACACATCGCTTAAGTCATGTCATTCCGGCGCGTAAGCACGTAGGCTATTTCTGCTGGCACTCATATGAATCCAATAAGACTACGAAATGGTCAAAATACTTGTTTATCTAGTCAACAGTTCTTCAGAGCAGTAGTTCAATAATTGGACTCCCATAGATACGAATATCATTATTGTCAACAGTATTGATTTTGATTCATGTTTCATAGCAATTATATAAGAATGAACGACGAGATCAAACTTGCCGGATATTTGAATTATTAGTCATGATTTTGAAGGCAATAACTTGGTTAGCCGCCTGCCGTATCAATTTCTTACAAACAGATTCACCTGTCACATTATAACGTCGTACTCCAGCCAGACATTTGCGCAGCAACTGCATAAGAAAATTGTTCCTTGATTTAATTGACGAAATTTTTTTTCTAGCTGGCGCAAGTATGAGCTTATTCAATAATTGGCCTATTAATTACGACGTACATATGAAATTAAAAACATTGTCACAAATGCGCCCATGTAAAACCCCATACCCACCAACAGAGTATTGTTAAGCCCTACCACCATCGAGGAGATTACTGCTAGGACTGAACCTAGAACCGAGGCAATAATGTTAACACCCCAAATAAGCGTAACTATGTGTTCATCTGGTCCATTGATATCATCTGATGAAGGTCTATCGGCATCAGCAAATTTACCACTAGTCTCAATTTGACTCTGTATCGCATCCGCATACTTTCTCTTGTAAGCAGTTGCTAAGCGAATAATAGATGGAAACTGGAACCCCATTAGAAAACCCAATGGGCTAAGAAGGACGACACTAAGTGTGATTCGTTCATAGATGGGCAGAACTATACTCTGATAAATTATATCATTTATGAAGATATAGTAACCTATGGTTATTACGACTAGCAATGGGATAGAAATCAGAATGGCCTTGTCAGACCTCGTGGGAAATAGCTTTCCACTGGCGTAAGAGCCCATTCCAGTAGCAACCAATATCGAGAAGAGAATGACGGTTAATGCTAAGACTGGCGTTCCCAGGATTAGTAGAAATTTCTGGATCAAAGTGATTTCAAAGAACATGAAACCAAACCCAATACAAGTGGCGAAAACTAAATAGTACCTCCTTGATAACAGAACCGATACCAAATCGATCTTGTTTAACTTAGAATAATAAATTAGAATAGTAAACAAGACACCAGAGAGAATAAGTACAGTGGCGAGTAATGCTATTAGTTGTGATGGGATTCTTTCCCTTGCGAAGAAAAAAGGAGAATCATCTGTGGGTGAGGGAAGAGAAGAAAAGCTTGAATTTTCATTTCCCTCAAGTAACCCAATCGATCCCAAGTTGTTTGTCAGAGCTTCTTCAAATTCAGTTTGCACGTAATCAGTGGGCAGCAAGATTGTTGTAGCATTTCTTTCTGAAACTCTTTGTTTCACATTTTCCAGTTCTTCTTTTGTAAAGGCACTATCTTTTATCATCACTAATACGGGATAAATTGATCCTTCACTTGAAGGGAGAAAATAAAGGCCGGGTTTATTTTCCACTATGATTATCTTATTTAGAATCTCTTGATTTTCCTCCATGACACTAGCCTCTGTCCTATTTCTTGTCCCGATCGGCGATTCATTTCCATATTCACGAAGAGATTCATAGATCAAAGGTATCAACCTCGGCAATTCTATGTTCCATCGTATCATTACCAACATTCCATGATCTTTATTCAAATGTTCAAAATATTGCTTGAATGCTTCTACCGTGTATAGGTAGTTCTCAGACAATGCATATCCACCTGCAAGTTGAGCTGCCCATGAATCTACTAGCTTAATCATAATGAGGTCGAATCTTGAATCTGTACCACTTAGATATCTTCTCCCTTCATCTATTACTAATTCGACTTGATCACGGTCATACAAGTTGCCAGCGGCATGGCCAAACCGTTTTGCTGCTTCAATAATTAACGGATTTATTTCAACAGCCGTCACATTCCTTGACCCTCCGGCCAATGATGCAAGAACGTCTTCACCTCCGCCACTACCGATTACCAAGGTTGAGTTAGTTTCTGAAATTTCATAAGGCAAGAAATCCATGTAGCGCTTAATCCACTCCAGATCCTGTGGTGTCCCATTCCAACGTATAACTGGTGTGTCTGCATCGGCGTCTATTGCAATAGCGGCCAGAGTTCTGGACCTTCCAGATTCATCTAAGCTTTGAGATTGAGTCGTATTGTGTATTTGACGGGTAACATCGATTCTTGAAAATGAATTCCACTCTGTAAAAAGATGCTCAAAACCCATTGGATTCGAAAGCTGATAATATAGTCCTTTTTTCTCTCCTGGCTTAATTGAGATCAAATTTGCGTCTGAGGTACTCAATGCCAGAATCAGTGAAAAAATAATTACAAGTCCCAGCGAAATCGATAGCAACCTAATTAATTGTTTTCTGTTCTCGTGGCTCATCACGGTGTTACCGTGATTTAGACCTTGTTCTGCATTAGAATACTGTCTGTTGCTTGTAATCAGATCCCGCCACCAGATAACTAACCTTTTGAATTTTAAAAGTCGTGTAGCTTGAATGGAAAAGTAAGTATTATTTTTCCGTATAACAAATAATCCAAGCACGCAAGTCATGGACAACAACAATGAAACAAAAATTAGGGTGTATTCAGCTCCAAAACCTCTAAGCAATGGATCCAATAATAGCGCGGCGGCTGCAGATCCCATTAAATCAAGAAAATATAGTTTACTTATATCCCTGGGTCTGGAATAGAAAATAAGAGCTATAGCAATACCTGCAAAAAAGAAAGGTACTGCTGAGGTGAGGTAGAATAGGTAAAGAAAATCGACGCTAGGCGGAATGATGTAGCTCGTTACAAGAAGGAAAACACCTATAGAGATTGCAAAACCCAAAGAGGATTTCACCAAATAGATGGGGAGAATATCCCTTCGCAGTCGATTCTTGGCGATATGAGCAACAAGTGAACCTACACCAAGGCCAAAAAAAGCTATCGAAATGGCCATAAATGCATAGTCATACCAGAGAATTATAGAGAAGATTCTAGTGAGGGTAAGCTCCAAAAGCAAAACACTCAATGATACTACTGCAAGAAGTACAGCGTAAAATAGTACCATCGAGGTGCCAATAATCAATCCATTCTGAAACACCAACCCCATCTAAATTTATTACTGAGTTAAATCATTTGAAATAGATACTTAAGAAACGGAGGATGGCTTAGGGATTTAGATTATTAGAACTAAAACATGACAAAACTCTATTAGATTGCGAATCTTTAAAAAAATGCTATGGGATAAAGTACACAATGAAACTGGCGCCCACAATAGCAGCTACAATCAGGGCCGTAATTATTATCCCTTTTTTGGTAGTCTTTCGTCTCCTTACCGGTTGATCAACTACTTTATCATCGATATTTCTACGATTATTATCCTGGCCCAATCAGTTCATTCTCCTTCCTTATCCTTAATCAATAGTGGCAACTGGCAATTATAAATGTGACTAGTAATATGGGATGGATTTGGTGTTTCACTTGTACAACAGTGGACCTTCTTAAAACACTAAATGTGCGAGTTCATTTGATAATTCTGCGAAGCGCAACCGGTTCAGCTCCTGACTTGTTACGTCTAATTGTTTACTAATTGAGATCAAATAGTCGTGCTATGAGTGACATCCTTTTAGCCTACAACCTTGCTTGCTCATACAAAAAGGTTTGATTATCCATTTTATAGCGGTGCTATCGGGACCCATTATCCTTAACCCAGCTTGGTCAAGTTCCAGTCGGGCTATCACTCCTCGATGGAGAGGCCTTCACGTCAGTGGTATCATACTTTGAATCTACAGTAAATTGCTTCTATTTCAATTTTCGAAGGAAGAGGGTTTAGTATATTTGATTCATTTTAAAATTCTACGTTTGTGTGAGAACTACGACTATTGCGAATTGTGACACTAATTTTATGCTCCTCTGGCATTGGTTAATTTTACTATAGATCAAGGCAACAGATGATAAGACGATCAGCTTAATTTTTTCAATTAATTAGCCGCACTAAATTATCGTATTGAATTTTTAATTAATTCACACAGTCACCTTATGATGAGCGTGTCCTTCGTTACAGAATTAAGAGAAAGAATTGTTATCCTTCAGGAGGCTTTAGATTCTGAAAAAAACTTGCGGAAAAGGCTGAATGATGAGAACCAGGTGCTAATTGAGGAAAATCGAGAGATGGCTGATCAATTAGTAGCATTGAGAGCTCATTTAGAGGATATAGAGAAGTTAAGGTAGGCTGAGCTTCTAGAAGAGGATTCAAATTTATTACATTTTCTTGAAAAGTGACGACATCAGTCAATTCGCAAGTCGCTCAAATGATCTCCTGCGATTATAGAATTACATCACGGTAGTCGTGAAGCAGTTTATCCCATTGATTTATGTCC
Source organism: Nitrososphaerales archaeon TH5896 (assembly GCA_014523625.1). Classification (GTDB taxonomy): domain Archaea; phylum Thermoproteota; class Nitrososphaeria; order Nitrososphaerales; family Nitrososphaeraceae; genus TH5896. The sequence goes on along the minus strand of JAATVP010000103.1, from coordinate 2,336 downwards.
ACATAATCCACCATATTAGAATGCCTTTCGAAAGAGCCGTATAGATTGAATCGATTTTTTTATCGGTAGCACAATAGTATTTCTGTGTGCACCTGCTTAGGATGTCAGAGATAAATCAATATCAAAATTCACAACGTATTAGATTGGTCTTCAGCCAATGAAATGCAGTTGGGAATCCTCATCTTAAGGCCCATAACTTGATATCTTAAGGTCAGTTCAAGGCGTGTCATCCCGAATAGCGTCAAGTCTTTAGAAGACAAGCATTCAAAAACATTTAACACAAACGTGTCCAAATGGACGGGATCCCCCGTGGGAACCTTGTATCAATCACAAGGCATGGCAGCGTTTAAAGTTGATAATGATTTCTGAGTCCGTTAGATGCTGCTTTCAGTCACAAATACCCGATTGTGAGGGCCGAACACGGCGAGCATTTTGCGAATACAGTATCGACGTGAGCGATATCATAGGAAATGAACTGAATAACCCGCAAATTAGAGTCATTTAAGTATATGGAATGCATATATATATCTTGTGTTAAGAAACAAGTTATTATGTAAGAATCATACAGATTATGAATTCACTATAACTGACCCAGATTCTGGTGAGACAATTTGTACCAGCTGCGGAGTTGTTCTGTCAGATAGAGTGTCTCAGCAAAATGTCCAAGAGCGTCGATCATTTGACGCGTTACAGGATCGCGAAAGGAGCAGGGTGGGAATGCCAAGCACTCTTGCTAGACATGATAAAGGACTGTACACCATTATTGGCAAACCGAACAAGGACGCTAGCGGCCAGGCTCTAGACAATTCCATGCGCATCATGATGGAACGATTAAGGACATGGGATTACCGATTACAAGCAAGGTCTGCAACGGATAGGAATCTTAAAAGTGCATTTGTCAAGCTTGAAGCAATGAAAGGAAAGCTGTCGTTACCTCACGCTACCATCGAGAAAGCCGCCTATATTTATAGGAAAGTTCAGGAAATGGGAATGATTAAAGGTCGGACTATAAATGCTGCGTTGGGTGCGTCGATTTACATCGCGTGCAGAGAGGCTGGCATTACAAGGACTTTGAACGACATAGCAGTCATAAGCAATACTTCATACAAGGAGCTAGCCCGTACTTACAGACTCATAGTCTTGAATTTGGATCTGAAAGTACCTATGATCGACCCGATCAAGTGCGTAGCAAAACTAGCTAACAAATTAGGTGTAAGTGAAATAACAAAGAGATCCGCCATCGATTATATGCGGGCGATTTCAAAAAGCGGAGTTTCAGCTGGAAAAGATCCTATGGGACTGGCAGGAGCTGTCATTTATCTTTCATGTAGAAACCACGACCAGCCGCGGACTCAAATTGAGGTGGCTAATGCTGGAGGAGTAACAGAGGTGACCTTGAGGAATAGAACCAAAGAGTTGTCTATGAAGATCCCTCAACTCAACTGATCCTCCAATACTAACCTACCATTATCTGTCGTCAAAAAGGCCAAGTAAAAGAATGCTACATCGTAGATACTAACGATAACACAGGATATGCTCAAAATATCAACGGCCTGGTCATATGGCGGTGATATTCACTCATCATGTATTTTGTAAATCCCGTATAAAAATAGTTTCCAAAAAATGTATAAGTAGTTAGATAAAAGAGAGTCTGTGCAGCCTGATACATTTTCACTCAAGATACTAGAAGCTTACACTAGAGATGTAGGAAGAGGAGTAGCTCGCATTGATTATGACTCAATGGATTCTCTCACCGCTTCTACAGGAGATGTAATTGAAATTAGAGGAGGAGAAAAGAGTAAGAGCCATAAGAGAACGGTGGCAAAGTGTTTGCCGCTATACCCTTCTGATGAAGGTAAGGGAATAATTCGTGTTGATGGTCTTGTACGAAATAATGCTGGCGTTGCTATAGGCGATACAGTAGTTGTAAGAAAGATAAAGGCAATTCCTGCTGAAAAGGTAATAGTAGCACCACTTGAAGCAATTCCACCCATTGATGAAAGGTATCTTGCAGATGCACTTGAAAGTGTACCTCTGATCAAAGGTGATAATGTCATGGTTCCATATTTTGGTGGAAGACTTACTTTCCAGGTTATTGGGGTAAACCCTACTTCAAGTTCAAGTGAAGCATCAATAGTAACTCAGAAAACCATGTTCACAATTACCACTACTGACCATGCTTTAGCAGATAGAGTTGGACAGACTATTGCCTACGAAGACATAGGTGGCCTGAAAGATGAGATTCAAAAAGTACGTGAGATGATTGAACTTCCTTTAAGACATCCAGAGATATTTGAGAAGTTGGGAATTGAAGCTCCTAAAGGTGTGCTTCTATT
>JAATVP010000009.1 GCA_014523625.1 Nitrososphaerales archaeon TH5896 | reverse complement strand
ATTCATTGTTTTTGGAATCGTACCACTCTTTATTACATTATTCTTAGGATTACTGTTAGGACTCAAGTTTGGATTGCATTTAGCCTTTGATTCTCCAGCAATTGAATACTGGGCATACATACTTTCGTTGGTACCGTTTGCCTCCGTATACATCTTCTATAGACTCAGGAAATGAACTATTTCATGAGATCTGTTGATTCTACATCCAAAGATATCTGCCATGCTTCTTTCATTATGTTGTTCAGTCAGTTTTCATAATCAGCTGGCCGGTATTCATCAATGTATCTACGAATGTTCTCTTTAGCCTTGAGTCTACAATATGTCAAATCCTTTTCGATTAAACGCAATGATACCTGCATATGTAAGGCGCTCTTTTGCTTCCTTTGCTTTGCGTTCTAATGCCCATTGCTTCTTTAGTACGTAATCGTAGTCATAAATCATATCAACAGAAGACATTTCCTTACTTACCTATTATCTACACTTCCTCTAGTGAAAGACGCCTTGCTTCAGCCCATGCTACCCTATTTGCAATTGGAACATTTGCCGGTTTTGGTATTGTAACCATGTTTTATTGACTGCTAGTAATAGGGGCTCCTAAGGTTCAAGTTCTGCTGTTTGTCATATTACTTTTGGAGAAGTATCGGAACAGCATAAATCGCTAATAGCGCAAAATATTCTGAAAGTATCACGATAACCAGTTTAGCCGTCCGAGTCATTTCTCAACACTAAGTTAGCGGCCACCATTTCAGTTAACGCAGGAGCTACTGATGTGTGAACGTAAAGAAGCAAAATAATGCTTAGTCCAATAAGCCAAAGAGATCGTTTTGCTGTTTTTGATACTGTTACAGTCTCCCCGTTACTATTATTGGATCCTCTAGCATCATCATTTTTATCAGGGCCTGACAATACTATTATAGTCTAATTAAAGATTAATCTTGAAGTATTTATGACTTCGAATGTCATTTCGTAGAGAAAATTATATTAAAAATCATAAGGAATTCTATTCTTGGTCTATCGCATATAAGTATATGTAATACAATATCTAAGGTGTGCTAATATTATCGAACTTGCATTGCATATCAATTGACTAACTTGGAATGGATGCTGAAATTAAGAGTTTAATTTTTAGTAAGGGACGGCTTGAGACGCTTACTGATGGAGTATTTGCGATAATAATGACAATATTGGTTTTTAACATTAGCGTACCCGAACTCATATTATTCACAGAGGGAGAGCACGCAGAAGAAAGACTTTCTAATAAATTTGCTAGTTTATGGCCTGATATCCTAGCTTACATAATTAGCTTTACAACTCTTGCTGTTTACTGGGTTACACATCATAGAATCTTCCGCTGGATACTTTATGTAGACCGGCCTTTGATCTGGATAAATATCGCATTCCTAATGACTCTTGGATTTGTACCTTTTTCAACTACTTTACTTACACAATATTTGGATGAACAAATTTCAATCTTTATTTATTCATTCAATGCGATTCTTGCAGGTGTAATAATTTATATACTATACTATTATGCTAAACGAAATCCAGAATTAGTTGACAAGACAGTACCTGCTTTGATTGGAAGAAGATCTGGTAGACGGATAATAGTTACAACATTAACGTACGCAGTAGCTATACTATTCTCATTCACATATTTACCTGCTAGTTGGTTTCTTTTGTTACTAGTTCTAATTCCAGAGCTCATCCCAGACAGATACTTTGGAAGAGACACTTCTCAGTAGAAAATATTTACCAAAAATTTAGTGTAAGTCGAATGTCTATTCCTAACATTTTTTCTTCCTATTATTTGCTACATTGATGAAACGCACGAAGATATCTTTGCCCTAACCAGGAAACAAGAAAGTTTAGACATAATCATTTCCCTAACTCGAAATATGTATTATTTAAGAAATCTTTTTAACTGAAATCAAATGATCTGTCAATTACTTCCATATATTGCAATACTTGGCTATCTCAAAGAGTTCTCGCCGGATCCAAGTCCAACAAGTTCAAAACATATTAATACTTAATTACTAAGTTGTCACCTATGTTTGTAAGAACGATATCTAATTATGATGATGAATGACAAGTAAGACCTACTGTTTTCCTACTACTGTCTCTTCATAGCAATTTTAGCCTCTGCCTCTGGGTCGAGAAGTCGCTGACCGACAAGTATCACCTTCTCAATGTTACTATTGAATCGAGCAGAGTACAAACGTACCATTGATTGTATTTTGTAACTGGCTCAATATTAGTGGGATGTAGAATAAACATTGCGTTGTATTAACCTGCGGCTCCATCTGGTAATACGGTATACCGGGTAACTTCCTCTTCTGAGGGAATGGTTGTCGTCATCGTAAACGCAGACTGTTGACCAAGTTGTAGATTAGCAAGACCCACTAGCTGCTGATGGAGTTAGTGATTGCGATTGCTTCGCTTGCGGTCTAGCTATTACTAATAGTACGGGGGATACTGTTCCGGCTGCTGACCTATTGTTAAGTTCTCCAGCTCGTCTGATGAGTTAATACGACTCAGAAGAGAATAACTTATCTGGAGTTAAATTTTCAATCATCGCCGCAAATAATCATTATGCAGGCTTTGGTCCTGGTATCGTTAATGTCTTTAGACAATTGCTAGGCCTAGAGGAAGTTAAATGGGGAGATGAATATATTGCGACTGATGATCAGGACAAGGAAGGTGATATTGGCGTGAATAAACGGGTCATCAAGACCAAACAGACGAGTTTATCCGACTTTTTGAAGTGAATGGATGAATATTTATTCTCGAGTCTGAGAAATGATCAAATACCTAGTAAGATGTCGACGTACGACGGAATTTCGGCGCGCACAAAAATTGTATTATTTCCATTCCCATAACCTATGTTCGTAATTACCTAACGCATCTACCTCATACTCATTTACTCCAATGAGATGATTAAGAAATGCAAGTTTATTCTCCGAATGTGTTTCATAAAATATCGCACCTACGTATCTCATATTTCCTGAATCAACCTTTTTTCCTTCTGCACGTCCTGTTGCAGTTGCCAGATCTCTACCATCCTTGGTCATAATTACCCCTTGACCCCGACTATAAGAAGTCCCATCAGGTCTTTGGATAGACCAATATGTCCAGGTTGTTATCACTTCCAGACTCCCCGTGAAGATTCCACTGCCTGTGATTGAAATCTCAAATTTGGGTATTCCATTTTTAACTGATAGCACTCGTTGACCTGTTATTCTTCCTCTACTTTCGAAGAGTAGTTGTCCTAACATCTAACATTCACAAGATAACTGCCATCTCAAAGATTTATAAGTGCTAGAGCGAAAGGCATACCAATATTCTACTGTAATGATGAACACGTAGAAGATGATCCTGAACTAAGGATATGGGGGACCCCATTCTATGGCATGAAAACCAAAATGTAGAATCTACTATTACTGAGCCATTATTGAGTCAGTCAAGTGTTTTGATTTTATCCATCATTCGGAATTTGATTACTTAACTCAGCACTTGCGAAAATCAAATTTCCTAATTTAGAGAATGATCTTTTTATCTGCTAAACGGGAAACATTTTTCCAGTTCTTGAAATAAATGATGACCAGATGTTTCTCAAGCTCATGGGCAGAGCGTAAGGTCATCTTAGGAAGCCTTATGACTTATCAAGGATATAACTTTGGTTGACGAAATAAATTCCCGAAAAAAGAAGCTTCTACAAGGATAAGTTTAGACTTAGTATCAAACTATACAATACATATCGGTTCGTTACTTCCTTCGGGTTGTCCATTGTTCTTGCCAATATTTTGACCTCCTCTAATCGCATTTACTATCATTGACTCAATGTATTTGGACACCGCTTTTGCTTGTTCTCTCGACTCTGCGTCCCTGCTTGGGTCCTCAGATTTAGCTTTAAAAATCCAACTAGACCATGATGAAAAAATTAGCCCAAGTGCCAACAAATCCATTTCGTTACTATCATAATCATACGATCTACCTTCTTTATGTAATACCTCATTGTAAATCTCCCTCTCAAGATTGGTTGCTAAGCTGAGCGCGCCATCCAGAAGAATATCCAATTGATCCACACGAAGAATTCCATCAGTAACCCCTGCACTTTCTGCCCTTTTCAAGACGATACCCATAAGTTTTTGTATTTCGGCTAGGTATGGGGCTATATTTATTGTCATTAATCACATCATGCTTATTACTTATAATAATACTTAGAAGAAACTTGACAAGTCCGGTGGAATTCTTTTCGGGTCCATACTATCAGCAGCCGAAAATGTTAAGCCTCGTAAGCATGATATAGATCGTGAACCGTGGAAATCACTGGAAGCAAGAGAGCATTCCTCAATGATTTACATGTTAAATGAGCAAATGTGTAAATATGCAATAGGATTTTAGCTTAGTGTTATAATTCGTTAGCGATTTGCTTGTAAATATGAATCGTGAATCAAAACCAGATGAAGTCAGCTATATAATAAATTTGATAAATAGAAACATAGTCATATGCTGAGCCCATCAGGCAACTGAAAGAAATTAACGGCTGACTCGATTATGAAAAGGTAGAAAAATGGAAAATACATCTATTCGTTTGATTCCAATTCACGATCTAAATTCTCTGCAAATTAATAATTAAATAGGATATTAAGGCCTATCTATTATAATATTTATAATGAATATCTAATATCATGTAGGACTTATGAAGAATATCCTTCGATTTACACTGACTTTCACGGTTCACGATTTATGACGATAATAACAATATAGCGCTCATTTCACAGACTTGTTCGTGAAGTAATCTAAGGAATCAAATTTACCAAGAGGCTTCAACTCAAAGATCTCATTTGGATATATTGGGTAAGGCCCATAATTAACATATTTTGAGGTTGCAAAGAAATCCTTAAAGTATCCATTACTATTGTTTTGATAATCCTTCATAAATCTACACAAGCATATCCGTTCATTGTTCTCGTCCCAGATTTCAAATATGTCTGGTACTGCTGCAGCACTCAATGTCTTCAGTATAGTTTCTTCTAGTCATTTCTCATCAAGTTCCATAGTCAGTCCATTATTCAAGAGTTATGGTGTTGTGTTATGTTTTTCATTCGTTCCAATATTGGTTCGTCAACCTCACATCCTGTTGGTCTCTTGAATGCATCATTGAGTTCGGACTTCCTGTCGCGCATCATAGGTTAAACAAATAAAATGTCAAGTACCAAGGCGCGAACCAAAGTAAGACTCCTTAGTTCTGAGCACCACTCCAAAAGGAGTGCGCGCAATACTCCAGATAATCATTCATAATCATGCATCCATACCACTTTTGCGTCCTTGAATTCTTTAGTTACATCTTCAGAAAGTAATCCACCTGTTTGTTTTAACAAATTCAACTGATCTACCACATCCCAGTGTCCTGTAATTATTTCATGTTCTATTTTGTAGAGATCTGCAGATCTGATGTTAACTGGTTTGTTTGTCGGCAAAATTTCATGAAATTCACCTTTATGAGTTCCACTCCCATAAAGAAATACTACCACAAGATTATTTTCTGCGACCAGATGTTCTATATTTGCGCGCCAATCAGGGAAGGCCTCAAGGAAGTCAGTTAAGAACTGTCTGAAACTTTCACCACCCTTCCCTGCCTGAGGACTACCTTCCATTGAATCTTTGCCGAAATATTTATCTATGGATAAAAGGTTGTGTTCGTTGAAAACTTCTTTAATGAATGATCTTATTATAGTCTTATTTCTTTCCTCTTGGGAAGTCTCTTCTGTTCGAAACATTTGGTATCATATGAGGTCCTACACTATTTATCAATTAAAGGATTTTTCTCGCTTAATTTTTCCGCGCGCAAAATTTACATATGACATAACCTCTCTTTTCGTTCCTACAGTTATAGTTGCATAATTGAATGTAGTTTACTTCCAATTATCTAAATTAATTACGTGATCTCTTTACATCTAAATTATAATGCTCTGTAGATAGTTACGGTCTTGAGGGATTATCAGGAACTTATCGCCAAGATATTACGAAGTGCGCAAGGGAGTCAAGGCATTACAAAAACTAGAGTAATGTACGAAGTTCAATTATCCTTTACACAGGTCAAAGAATATCTCCAGTATCTACAACAATTTGAGTTAGTTAGTTATGACGAACAAAACAGAGTATTTAGAACGACTATGAGGGAGAGAAGTTATTGAAATTATACAATGAAATGACTGACCTAACATCCGAAGATTTGCGATGCTTACGATCCTTATTTATTAGATGTTTAGATGTCGGGGCAGATTGTGATTGCATTATCTTTGGAATCAATGAGAAAAAAGTTATAGACGCGACTATTACACACATGTATGAATATCATGCCATAAAACCTGATTGTATCGTGATTTGGTGTGCGCGCAAATATTACATGAATTCTCTGATATTTCTGAAAAATTACTACCTGTTGTTTAAATCTAATATGGTGGTGGCCGCGAATTTTCCGAGTCCGAATAACAACTTAAGGAGGTGATGATGTCCTCTTTTCTATGTTAAAGATTTTAGATGAGAGTCCAGGTTTTGGAACTCCTCTCGAACGGGACGTGGAAGTGGCATTTCTATCGCATTTAGTGGAATAATCCTATACTATTTGACTTGGTCAACGACCAGGAGGTACTTTGGAAAAGTGAAACAGGTACCTGCATAATTTGTCATTAATGCACTGCAAATTGATTTTAACCTCAGTTCTTTAGGTACAGGTGATAACCACCGTGGTTAGGATATTATTATGGGACTACTAAAGCAGGTACAGATTGCATCACACAATCACCTGTTCACAAGATTGGTGCACTTCATCTATAAATGGTTCTGCGCACCTACAATGTTAAAAATCGCTTGGGCAGTATTTATAGTACATTCGTCGAATGTACTATAAACGTTTAATAACAATGTTCAGAACCCTGTTTTATGTTCAATAGAAGAGTCTTCTCGACGATTTTCGCAGCAATTGTAGTATCCATGTTGGTGTTTGGGGCTACTGGAAATGCACCAATAATATTCGTTTCGGCACAAGAACAAACTGGCGGTACAACAGTCAGAGACTCTACTGCAATTCTTCTAGCAGGTGAAGCGATTCCGGGTGGAAGTTTTATACATCTGTATGATAGTACACCCGATGCAATAGCAACCGGGCACGTAGCCGCAAAGATTCCGTGCAATGAGAATTCTAACGCGACACTAACGATACTTACTGGATCTGCACCCAACGTGCAGCCGACTGAACTAGAGTTAATTCCAGAATTATCGACCCCAGGTGAGTTGTGCCTGTACCATGCCGATCTGGCCTCCGTACAAGGGGGAAATCTAACCACTGATATAGCCATTCAGAATCCAGGCGAAGATGAAATAGAATTACCAGCAACAAGTACAGTAGTCATAGGCGTCAATAAAATCTTGCCTGGTGCGGCTTCTGAGGAACATGGTCAAGAGTCAGGGCAGGCAGGTAATATGACACAATGATAGAATAGGATCGGTTAACAAGATAGAGAGTAGGAGGCAAGTCTAACATATATTGTTGTGGATTTGCTGCAAAAAAAGTCATATCACTGGATTGATGTATCTTCCACAATGTCCACCTGTTTATGTTGAGTAGATTGACATCAATACCGAGATCCCTCTCGAAGATTCACTGGTCTCCGCATATTTGAAATCTGTAGGGGGGTGAATTTCGCGCGCGCAGACTCGTTAACGAACACATAAAACTCTTGTTCAATCGTGTGATGAGTAGGGATGATTACTATAGTGTGATGAGTAGGGATGATTACTATATCAATCGTGTTATGAGTGTTAATAGTAATCGTGTGATTCATCGATCAGAAGGTTCCTTCAGGAAAGTTCCATGAATATACCAATCGTCACCAGAAACGATTTGATTGAACGAGCATAGGTTAGTAAAGCCCTAAGATTATTTACCAAAATTCCTACATATTATATTCAACTAGTATGATAACTAACTGCAATGACAAAAATGTCCAATAAAGAAATTAAAAGTTTCTAATGCAAGGTACTTTTACGAAAAAAAAGATGGGAGCCCTCATGTTGTTCCAGTTTGGTTTGTACTAGATGAGGAAAAAGATCGAACAGCCAGAAAAATAGGAGATATCATTTTTACCACCTATGAGGGTTCGGTTAAGGCAAAAAATATTGAACGTGACAGTAGAGTAAGCATTTGTGTAGACGATCAGATACCTCAGTTCTCATTTGCAATTATTGATGGTACTGCAGAAATATTTCGTTATAAACAGAAAGAACTTCTTAAGTGGGCTGCCAGAATAGCGGGGCGATATATGGGTAAGACTAATGCTGAAGAGTATGGCAAGAGAAATAGTGGCGAAGCCATTATACGCATAAAACCTACAAAAATACTAGCAGAAAAAGATATAGCTGCATGGGAATAAATAAAATGAGGCTAATGCATAGAATAAGTCATTGTGTGAAGTAGTACAATTACCCCTCTGCCGAGATATAATCAGAGAAAACTTGTGTGGCGTCTATATCATCCTTATGGAAGTTATAGAAGTGGTTCCATATCTCTTGCCTTAGAACAGTGGGAGAGATTGAGGTATCTGCTATCTCCGCTCTGCATTTTTTACACGAGTAAAAGGTCATTTTTATCCTTTCCCTTCAGCTCATGAGTCACAGATTTAAAAGTCTTCGTGATTAATGCCAGAACTGCAATGATAACCTAAAGGCATCAATCCTAAATGCGGCGATTTCACCCAACTCAGAGTTAAGAAATCCAGTAGGAGAAGATGCAGAATCGATCTTCAAAGCGAGGACCGAACTATCTGACAGAGAACTGGAACGGTGAGCACGGGAAAGTTACATGGAAAAGAAAGGTTATATACGTCAATGTTACAAATCAGGAACTTATAAGTAGCGGAGTTTGAGATTTTCTATTCTTCATCTGAATCATTATCATCGTTATTGATGGTTCTTATGATTTTCCCAATTGATCTCGAATGATAAGCTTGACGAGAAATTACTGTTAATAATTGCCTTCAGCTAATGATGATCTAATCAGTTTATAAACAGCAGAGCGGACTTTGTCATATAATATATGTTTCAAAAGTAGCAGTGACCATCACAGTTCAAGCAACCTCTTAATGATCCTTAATAGATTCTTCTTGTTTCAAACATGAGCTGATCGTTACAGGTCAAGTTGGTCTTGATACGGAAACTAGTAGGGATCACAGGAGATAATTTGTTTGAAAGTGGCAATCCATTCGTAGTTAACAAAGGAATAGAAAAGGTGTGGATCACAACACTCGATCTTGCATTTCTCACATTATTTTCTTTGTATATGCTAATTGAAGTGGAACATTATTTCGACTTAGAATTATCCTGATAGCGCTTCTGACCCATGAGATGTAGCTTATCATAGTGCATCAATATCTTAAATAAAAAGACTAATACTAAGGATATCTGTAATAACTGCCTACCTCTACTGGTATTGAAAAGCTTCCAGAACTTCTCGATTTCTGTTCGTAACCCATTAAGACTTCAGCTGATAATGAGCATTATAGTAATATGAACTAATGTATTAGTGTATTAAGGCCTATGTCGCAACTACTAATGTTCTATTTGTCTCAATGCTCGTAGGTTTGAAGCAAGCAAATTTTGTAACTACAAACTATTTTGACGAGTTAGTCGTAACACCAGATGGCAAGAACTATCTGTCGATGATTCCCATCGATAAGTCTAGATATTCGTCAATTGTATCTAAGTAATCCGCAATCTCGTCGAAAGTGAGACCAGAATCATTCATGTTTATCAGTAACTCCTCATCTATACCGGCATGCTTCAACATATCTGATGCAACAAGAAGATCATATGCTGTATCAAAATCTACTCTGCCGTCCCAACCAAAATAAGACATTATTTACCCCAATAGCACACCTGCCGTTATTCCCATCAGAATATCGCGACTGAATCTGTCTGAATTGCTTTCCATAGACACGCAGGATCTGTGATACAGTCAGCTGCTGTCGTTGTTTCAATATTAGCTTCTGACTCATAGATTATAGAGTATAATAGTCAACAAGCTATTTAGAGAATTTGTTTTGTATCGATAGCGGCAACTAGTTAATATCAATCAATCAATCTATTTTGTTGTACTTGCTACTATCTGAATTAGGTCCTCTATCTGAATCGGTTTTTT
>JAATVP010000102.1 GCA_014523625.1 Nitrososphaerales archaeon TH5896 | reverse complement strand
TATCACTAAAAGTCGCGCCATTATCTGTGGAAGCTCTAAACATTACCTCGTCGTTACCTGTCTGGTTAGTCCACCATGCAATGTAGGTGTTATTTCCAGGTGTAGCAAGAGTCATTTTTCGGTTAGTCAGTTCGAAACCTGTAAATGTTGATGCTGCCGAATGTTGTTGGAATATCATTGTCGTTGCTACCGTAGTTCCAATTATCGCCAGCATTATCGTGGCGATCACGTCTACAGTTAGATTCTTGTTCATGATGCTTTTACAAAAGTCATTATATAAAAATAGCTATCTAGCTATCGATGATAAAACCGTAGCGATAGTCTGAACTCATCAGCATCGTGGAGAGAAATGGCTTTGAGACCGATTTGGCACTCGGACAGAATGGATATCAAAAAATTCCATATGATATCAAAGCTGCAAGATCACTTCCAGATAATTTCATTGAGAATGATGTTAAAGATGAATTAATAGCAAATTGTGATGCTGATGGTGATAAAAAAATTGACTTTCCATTTGAGAATGATCAAACTATTACCACTGGAGACAATCATAGAGGTTATCTTGGCTATAGAAACGTAACTGACAATTCAAAAATAATTGACGATGGAACAATTAATCTAATTGTCGAAAACTGGAATAACAACACATCTAATACAAGTCAGAATTCACAATCGAGTTCTATATGTCGTAACAGCCCATAGTGTTTATGTATAGTCGCGCATCATCAAAGGTTTTTATCTTAGAATACAAATAGATGGGAATAAACTATTAACCGTATAATTCTTAGAGGTTACCATTAAATATCTGTTTTTACTTCTCTTTTCATGACATAATCTTGTTTTTTTCTAAGCAGTAATATATGATATCCGCGGGTCCGGAGTAGCTGGATAAGTTTGGGTATCTAATTACGATGTGACATATTTAAGAGACTTTAATTAGAGAGTGAAGTTGATAATGCCAAATATATACCATATAAGCTAATGTTTAGTTCGATATATTTATGGCAGACACTATAATAATTAAATAATTGGACAAGTTCACAGAACCAAAGAATCAGAACACCGCCATCATATCATCATTACGTATGGACTTTTGGAACTGCTCTTTCATAATTTTGATCATAATAATTTGTTTACTGCCATTTACAGATCTTTCAAAAGTATTCTCACAATTTGATCAAATTCAAATAGATCGAGGAATGACTAACTTCACAGAACTCTTCGAAGATGAATTGACTAATGAAAAAGTATGTGGACTAGATTTTTGCTCTTTGTATCTTGATGTTGAATATCAAAGTCCGTATACAATAGTGTTAGAGGGCAAATTACTAAGATTAGCAGAAGGTACCATTGGGTATGCAACTAACGATTTAATTTGGAAAGGGGTTGATGTGTTAAAAGAGGCAGGCTACATCATTGACTCAATTCAGTTGTCAGGATTTGGAACCGAAATTAACCCATATACATATCACATTATAATGTCAAGAGCTGTTAATTCAACACATCATACAGAATAGTCTAAGGATTAATAGGTTTGAGATAAAGTTAACCCGCAGCATTTATAGAAACAGAAGTACAATAATACGTATGTCAGAATTCGGAAAGCCTCAACCATGTAAAAATAACTGTGGAAGTTGGATATACTTTGATAGAGATAGTAAAATGGGTCATCCGTCATTTGATAAGTGGATCCCATTACAGTACGATAATGATAATGGTATAAAAACAGATGAGCCACATCGTTGTCCGAACAAACCGTATTATGTAAGTCTCACGAATTAAGTATGTATTATACTAATTGAGGGTATTCACTCGGCTTAACACGAGCTGAATTGTATGGTTTTATTCGTGAAAATACGTTATCAATTATAGGGTAAACTTCCAGTGACCAATTCCTTTTCAAACACCATGTCCCCGTAATACTATTTACTGAACGGAAATTTTCCAAATATTGGCTAACAAAAAAAGAGAGTGGTGATTTAACTTCCTGGGATTTTCAACAAGAGTAGCTGGCCGCCTTCATCTATTGTATGTGCTTGAACATCCACAAGCCATGAACCATCTCCAAAGTATTTTGATGCGTCCAATATTCCACTCGATTCCCAATCTCCATGTGCAGCAGCCTCATCTTCAACCTGATTTATATATGCAACAGGAAATATCTTGACTGGATTAGTCAGATCTACCCTCAATATCTGAGCATTCTGGGTTATGTTATACGGAGAGGTTGCATTCAGTCTATTAGCATCTATTCTGTCTTCGTCAATCATTAAACTGTTAAGACTTGTATCCAAGTTATCAGGATTTTTCATAACATTATATCCAGGTGCCATTGGATCATTACCATCGAATAATACTCTGAAAGATGCTTTTGTAGGATCTGTTGGATCTGTAAATTCAAATTGATAAATTCGTCCATTAGTCCAGTTTTGATCATTTAATCCTAGAGGAATTATTTCATCATTCTCATCAGCTTCACCGCCTGTCTCTGCCATGTACAATATGTTCTGGTTACCAGGTCTTTTGTCCATAGCTCCATCTTCTGGTCTAATAAACTGAAATCCGCCTGCAGCAATAGCTTCAGTATCTAGGTCTTTTGCATTCTGTGTGTTGTAATCCCATGCTAAAGGGATGAACGTACCATTTACCGCTGCTCCACTTTTATTGTAATATACATCATCCCATGTATTTAATGTCGAATTATCCCCAGCACCAAATACATATAGCTGCCCTTTTCCAAACAAAAGATCTTTTAGTGTGTCAGCGACATACATATACACTTCTGATTCTGTCTCGGCTCCATCTTCAAACCCTAACACAACTGTCTTATTTGCATTATCGTAGAAGTAAGGAACATGTATTGTGTTCTCATGCGAGAATAAACCAACCCAGGGAAGCTCGTATAATGTACCATTGATTACATCTATAGCTAAC
The DNA here is from genome assembly GCA_014523625.1 of Nitrososphaerales archaeon TH5896. Taxonomy (GTDB): domain Archaea; phylum Thermoproteota; class Nitrososphaeria; order Nitrososphaerales; family Nitrososphaeraceae; genus TH5896. The sequence continues at coordinate 3,505 of JAATVP010000102.1, read as the reverse complement.
ACCAGACCATCGTCTATCTCTTCATTGGTTAGAAATATAGGATGTTCAAATCCATAGCCTTCAACTAATGATGCAGAGCAAAGTCTTTCATATCCTTGTGAATCTCTAATTGCCAGCTCAGCACCGGTGACACTGCCATCAGTTGTATTCAGCCTTAGTTTTGATACCTTAGCATTTTGTCCGTTTTCTTCAGTATCATATTCATGATTCACATACACATCCACGGTTCCATTTTCTAGTTCAACAGCACCCAACCCATCAGGAATTCCTGGAAAAGAATATCCATTCGATAGATTTTCCCCTGATGTAATTAGGGGCTTAATCTCGCCGACTGGCTGTTGTTGATCACTGATGTTTGCAAGAGAAATGAATGCTGGTCTGTCAGTTATATATGACCCGTTCAGCGTAAAGGAGGTTACATTACTTGTAGAAGCAAGTATATCAAAACTTAATGGCGTTATTGATAGTACCGTGAATGCAATTACTAAAAATGCCACCCATAAAACCAGATACGTGCCTGTTACTATTGACATATTCATATGGTCGATAACTTTGGTATCGACTGATTTCTTATTATCCATAATAATTCATTTAGATATAATGCTATGAATGATCACTATATTTTTCATATACATGGATATGGTTATACTGAAGCCAGTTAAAACCTAAAACTAGGTTACGAAATAGATATAAAATAAAATATAAAATTACACATTGTAGACATCTTGTGTAAATCCATAGATGACCCAAAGGAAGGAAATAAAGATAAAATAAAAGAGTAGTAAATTTAAGGCGGCTTTAAGGGACGAAATGACAGATATTTCGCAATTGTCCCTAGATTTCAAAGATCTCCTTTTCGTCCCTTTCCTTCTGACCTAAATTATAACTGTTAACTAATCTTTCGTGCTGTTTCAGTATACGATCCAAGGTCACATGAAAAGGTTCTTCAGTGCTATACTTTCGGTTTTTTATATACGCGAATGCAGATCCCGAAATGGGAAGGTCATGTATCAAATTAAGTTCCCTACTTCTATTAGCTATAGTCATTGGCTAATAATATTCACCTTAACTTATTTCAATATACCTTAGGGTGATTCTAATGGCATTTAATTTTTCTAGAACCACGGAAGTGATGAATTAGCTAACTAATCCTAGAATTTGGCATGGCTATGATCGATAGTATAACCAGACATTTCAAATTGACATTCTGAATCACCCGCTACATAAAACTCAAAACAAAGCAAATTCTGTAACCAATACCTGGGGTAAGAGCAATAATCCTAATATCGGATTCATCCTTTCATATTATAGACTACAGGTATCAATTACTCAAGATTGGGACTTGGAATCAGGGCTTTGAACTCTGTCGAATTTGGAACAGCAAATGGTGCTGCAGGAGGGGGGAACAATGTATTATCTTTCAAAAAAGTCACAGTGTAAGGTTCTGCTACCGGTGAGGGGTTATACCAGCTTATAGTTTGCCCAGCCTCAATTTCTACGTTCTCCGGTACAAATAAGGCTAACATTGCAGTTGAGTTTCCTCCACCTGCTGCTACCCTCACATTACTAGTATCTAATTGCTGTGCTTGAATTTGATTGTTATTCAAGATCATGCCGGTATCACTACCAGCTAGTACAGTCAAAAGTAACGTTATGAATGCCACTATGATCAATAAGTTCTTTGATACTGAAATACGACCTATTGACTGCATTCTACACACAGGAGAATATCACTGATATCAAACTATAAAATGTTATACGACCTTTACTATAGGATCTATAGACACAATGAAAATAAAGTTAGTACTGTATTTCCATAAACAAATAGACATCAGGATCAATGGGTAGGGTGGTTTTCTCCAACCTGCATAATCACCCTATCTATTTTAGTATGCTAAGTTTGTCCTCATTATGAAACAAATCACTGCGTTCTTTTCTGGTTAAACGAAGGAGATCTCCCAGTCTTCTGGTTTACTATTATCCTAGATATCCCAGTCTTCTGATAGGATAATACTAGGCCTGAATCTGCACTTACTAGCAAATTCCAGACATAAGTAGTATTTTTACTTTGTAATTGTATGAGTGAATAGAAGGTGCAATTCTGTCAGCCTTGAATATATCTCATTCCATTTTGTGTAATTATATATGTACCATCAAAAGGATTATAGCATAATAACCCATGGTCTACTAAGTCTTTTACAAATTCATCGATTTGCTCCCATGAAATCATTACTTGATACTGCAATCCCGTCTTTGTCTTTGGGGTTCGGGCAGTCTTTAATATGTCATAGATTATCTCCTGCTTGTGCCTAGGTGCTGCTTTCTTTTTTGTTGCAGGGTTCATCAACAATATTATGGCAATTTCATTTGCCAATCTGAGCAACTTGAGCTTGATGGGCAAAGGTTTCAAAGAAGGTTTTAGGCCTCTATCTACTGCTGCTGTCCCTGTTCCATCAAGTAGAACGTTTATGGTTTCGCAGGTATATCTTCCTTAAATCTCCATCTTTCCGCAATCAGATCTTCACTAGGGGTTTAGTCCGAAAAAACTGAAAGAGTCAAGCCACAGACTTCACATTTTGCAACATCATGTCCGTTTAACAGTTCGTTTATCCATATGTGCTTACATTTGTGTTGTCTCTTTCTCATGTCTTTTGAACTCCTGGTCTTTCATTCGGAAAGAAAGTCTTTTCTCTCATACCGCAAAGTTCGCATTCTACCATCTTTGGATTTGCATCGTCTTCTTTAACAGGATAAGATATCATGAATAGCCATGTTCTGTTCGAGACAGGCATAACTAAATAGAATTAACTTTAAGTTCGTTTCGTCTGTAGTCTATATAGTAAAGTGAATTAATAGATTTAATATTATACTGACTGATATTGTTAATTATGCTATAGGATCTAGAGACGGAATCAATTTAAAGTGCATTTGGCCATTTGAATTTGTAATTCATTTTGCATATCTATGCGTATCTATGTGTAATACAAATGATAAAGAAGTGTTCTATAAATGTTGGATATTGTCCTCTTTTTAGTATGTCATTGTTTGCGGATCGTCAAGGGTCGTTCTAGTTCTAGAACCCTATTATGAGCAGAACATGGATAGGGTACTGATCTTGCTATCAATTTTTTATCGTCTTTGTCCATTATTTCTCCTTGTATCTCTAGCGTTTGTGTTGTCTCATCTATCTCTATTACAATAATTAGACTAGACCTACTGGCACATAAGTGTCATATTAATTGAACCAGGATTTATCGGTAGTAATTTTATGTACTACTAATGTTCTATTTGTCTCAATGCTCGTAGGTTTGAAGCAAGCACATTTTGTAACTACAAACTATTTTGACGAGTTAGTCGTAACACCAGAAGGCAAGAACTATCTGTCGATGATTCCCATCGATAAGTCTAGATATTCGTCAATTGTATCTAAGTAATCCGCAATCTCGTCGAAAGTGAGACCAGAATCATTCATGTTTATCAGTAACTCCTCATCTATACCGGCATG
>JAATVP010000101.1 GCA_014523625.1 Nitrososphaerales archaeon TH5896 | reverse complement strand
GGCCATTGATTGTATAAACAGGAACTTTAGATACCGAATCCCCTAGTGTGTGGAGATAGCGTCTCCGGATAAGATTACCTTTCTCAGTATCATCTTGTTAGTAGCATCCATCATAGCGTAGACCGAAGCGATCACTATATCTTCTCCTGTTTTCCGAGATGAAACGGTATGGCCTTCGCTGTCTTCGATCTTGACAACTACTTCTGCAGTTGCGTCAGATCCCCCAGTTATTGACTCTACTCGATATTCTCTAATTTTCACATCTTCTAATTGGCTCACTATCTTTTGGATAGCCTTTAATGCCGCATCCACAGGCCCTACCCCAATTTCAGAGGATATTACATCTTTGTCGCCAGTGTTGATCTTGACAACTGCCGTAGGGATGATGTTTATACCGGTTACAGTATGAAAATCACGAAGCTGGAATTTTTCTTGGAATGTGTTATTTTTCATTACTTTACTTGCGATAGAAAGCAATTCGCTGGTCGTGATAGATTTACCCAGGTCAGCAATAGTCTTCTGCCTCTCCAAAATTTGTTTAAGCTGCTCATCATCAGGTTTTACTCCGAATTCTTCTAACATTGCTCTTATACCATGTGCACCCGCGTGTTTACCTGCTTGGAGCCATCTTTTCCTTCCTACGAGCTCCGGACTGATTGGCTCATAAGTTAAGGGATTGTTTATTATACCATGAGTATGAATCCCCGATTCATGACCAAATGCATTTTCTCCAATAATGGCTTTATTTGGCTGAACAATTATTCCCATTGCATTTGAAACGAATTTTGAGGTCTCGTACAGTAACTCGGTCTTTATTCCATGTGATCTCTTGTATAGGCACTGCAGCGCCATAACAACCTCTTCTAGTGAAGCATTTCCGGCTCTCTCGCCTATCCCGTTTACGGTTACTTGAGCGCAAGTCGCTCCTGCATTTATTCCAGCAATTGTGTTTGCAACAGCGAGTCCTAAATCATCATGGCAATGCATACTTATCGGCAGCGGCGAAATAGTCGTTACGTCTGTCACGAGCCTTGAAATATAATCCGGGGTTGAATAGCCTACCGTATCAGGAATATCCAATCGGTCCGCTCCAGATTGCGAAACGGCTCCAAACACTTCCTTCATGAAACCGGTCTCTGATCTAGTAGCATCCTCAGCTGAAAACTCTACTTGAACCCCGTGTTTCTTTGCATAATCCACGGCCCACACGGCCTTATCGAGCACCTGTTCTCTGTTCATTTTCAGCTTGAATTTCATATGGATATCCGAGGTCGCAATGAATAAGTGAATGTATCCTAAATCGCAGCCAAGTGCAGCGTCTATGTCCTCCTGTACGGTTCTAGCCAGCCCACATACTTCCGAGTGCAATCCCTGTCTAACAATACTTTTAATCGCAAGCCTCTCCCCTTGCGATACAATTGGGAATCCAGCCTCGATGGCATCTACCCCTAACTCATCCAATTTAATAGCAATTTGCAATTTTTGTTCGGGGCTCACGGAGACGCCTGGTGTCTGTTCACCATCTCTAAGAGTGGTATCGAAAATTCTTACCTGTTCAACAATAGGCGATAGTCGCGAAAAGGGCAATTTAAACTTATTTCCTGACCTACTACGCACTTCATTCGTCTGCGGATCGGTCTTTGCGTAGAAGGCGAGCTGGAGGAGTTCAAATTGTACCTAAAATATTGGGACGAATTAAATGGCAGTAACTCCTCTGATAAATAGCAAGCTCAGTTCGTCTTCATCCCAAATCCCGTGAGGGTCTTAAGTCTAACGAAACGGAAAATTTTCTTTCAAGGAACATGGATGTGACGGATCGGACGCTAACTTGTAAATATTATTAATTCAAATATATATATGTAGAACACTTTGTCTAGTAATAAGCTCAAGGGTGTCTGGGTCAAACAGATTGCCCTAATTGCAGGTAGCTTCCTCTTAGGTTTAGTATTGACCTACTATTTTGGTTTTATTGCCGGTCTTTCACTTAACATTATAGTACTTGTCGGTTTAGTATTTTATATAAGGAGAAGCCAACAAAAGGCCCTACGAAATCTAGGATTTAGTGATGAGAAGGCTGGGGGTAGCATTGCACCTACAGAATCTAAAATATCGCTAAAGTATGTTTGCATGTCTTGTGGATCACGTGTAAAAGGCGCATTTTGCGCCACTTGTGGTTCTCGAGCAAAAAGGGCTACCTTTTAGAATAACGGATGCAATTGTTTCCTTCATTGGATTGCCAAAGTCTTATCGATAAGTGTACACATTTCATTTAGCCACGTCTAGATAGAACTGTTCCTTGTCAATTTTCTCTGGTTTTACTCTCTCTATCTCCATCAACTCTTGCACTATCCCTCTTCCTCTCGCTATGGACCCAGTCTTGAGCTTGACGAGCCCATTGATGAATCCACTGCTTCCACATATGGGATTAAATGCTGATTCAACATTTCCATGAAACTTTTGAAGAGTCCGTTCGGGTTTCCCTTCCTCATCCTTAAAGAATCTGCCCTTTCTGTAAAAAATCCTCGGATGATCGGAATTCAAATTAGTCTCGCTGTCCCTAGTAAAAGTGAAAACTACTTTGAAATTATCAAGTTTCCTAGCCATGTCTATAAGCCAACTGTAATAAATTACACCTACGCTCTCCTGGTCTTCAAGTGAATAGAGTCTAGGGTTGCTGTAAAATAAAGCGAGTCGAAGATCCAAATCTCTCCGGTCTTCCATGTATTGTATGAGGCATCGAGCGCACTCAGCACCATTTGATCCGGACCAATATGCAATATCTTTCTCTGCTCCAGTTGCGACCTTTGAGAGAAAAGGGTCTCTTGCTTTGGTATATTTGACAGAAACTTTATCGCCCATTTTAAATTGCTCAAAAAAGTATGCTGCAAATCCATCTGCCTTGCCGATGACTGGATTTATGTAACCATATGGTTTCTCATCCTTTATGGTTAATTCAATGTCCTCCCTTGTTGGTGAAGAAGCGATCGAATACGCCCTTTCTACTTCGGTCTCTTCAACGCTTCCAGAAGCTGTTGGCCTTTTCAATAATGCTTTGATTGTTACAAATTCCCCCACGTTAAACGTAAATCGATCTGATGCCGAAAACGGAGAAAACACATAAGTATAGGAATCGGGAGTTTCCTTTCTTCTATCCTTTATGTGCCATTCAAATATAGGGGTCGGGGATTTTGACATAGCTTCTCTTTTTAGAGGAGAATATACTTAACATTTTCCCATTTTCTATGATGGATTTGACCAGGATCAGTGATGGATAGTAGTTTCCTGTTCGGTCAGGGAAGACCTCTGTTTTTCAGATGCAGGTTGAAAAACAAGTGTTTTTGATCGATAAACAGTAGCTCGAACATTAGTACATATTCCTAAGGATACAAACAACTTGCACTGACCTTTCGATATCTTCGTTTTGACCAAGCATTGATGATAGCCTCCTCTGAACGGCCAAGCCGGACTATTGTTAGTAGAGTGTTAATATATGGAGCTCACCAATATGACAGCTCTTATCGATTGAAATGGATGGATTTTTTTTGGTTTACACCTGCTCGACCCTTTCAAATGACTCTAGCCTATATCTTAATTGTAGTCATTGTACCCTTACTCGCTTATCCTGCTGGGACTGATCTTTCCGCCTTTTTTCACACTCCACCTTTGGCAGGCGATTTGGTTATCTTTGAAGATCAAGGTCTCGGGCTAATGATCAAATATCCTAGCAATTGGGAGAGGTCGAAAATTGGTCAGGATCAGGTCACTTTCATAGCTCCGCGCGAAAGTGATTCACCTTCTTTCCCAGCTGGGCTGGGAATAAAGTTGCATAATATTTCAACTGCAGATTCCACACTAGAATCTATAGCAAAAGAAATAATCACGGATCTTGAAAGTGATACTCAAGATTTTACCCTCTTGAGCTCGAGTAAGTCAAGACTGAATAGCTTTGATGCATATGAGATTTCCTTTAGTGCAACAGATGATAATGATGCAAAAAGGACTGCAATGCAAATAGTCGTAAAACCTGATAATCTGGTCTATGTAATCACATACAAGGCCTATCCAGAGAAATACGAATCATATCTGCCGGTAATACAGTCTATGTTAGATTCGCTAAAATTTCTGTGATGATGATGATTAGGCGCTCTGCTTATTCCATTTAAAAATATCAGATCATTCATAATTTTCAATACTTAATGATCATCCGTATTGTTGCTTATGATTCTTGCATATTCGTATACCTGGCCAAAAGAACCGCAGGTCTTGCTATCGCATCTCCACCAAACCCGTGACACCAATTACTGTGTTCTGTGGATGCTTGCAACGACAGAGATTAGTTCCATGTACAGAAAATTTGTGTCTGCAACGATAATAGGTACATATTGGTTCAGATTCCTTCCCCCATACGTCAGTAACCTTCAATCTCCAATCATGATATAATATGCCTATACAATATATTGTTAATGGAATAAGCTTAGGGTCCCCGCTCCGGCAATTTAAAATAGATATCTGTTTGCTATCCTAACACGAATTACGGAAAATATGTTATCGACTTCGTCAAAATAATTCAACAATGTGCGTAAAAATATGATAAACATTAGGGCATATTTTAATGTTTGTAGGATTCTACTGCTAAACGATTACCAAATAGTTAATATTTAACATGGCACAGTAATACCCTTGCCTTAGCAAATGCATGAACGAAATTTCCTTCATGAAGTCTGCATAAGTGCTTTATCTGTTAGCAAGAAAGTGAGTTTTGCGGGGATAGTGGATAGTAATGGTAAACTTCTGCTTGGTCATGAAAAGAAAAATGCCGACACCAACAGACGAAGATTACTTTGCTATATTGGGAATTATGAGAATAAAGTCGTCGTAAGCATATATTTCAAGCATCTTGCGCCAATGCTAAATGAGATTGTAAAAAAACATTTCTTCGATATGAAATCAAATACCTTGATTTATAATAGTAACACAGCCGATAGGGAGCATGCCATTCGGATTTACGAGATCAATGAATTTTATGTTTTGGATGTTGCTAGCAATATCAAATTGGGCTTCATTCCAATAACTGAATCGGCAGACAAATTCCTTTGTGTCTACTTGGAATCAGATATGGTCGAAATGTCCAACACCTCGTATCACAGGATAATAGCCTCTATTAACAGATGCTTATGAATCCCTTTTAAATTCTGCAATATTCAAGTACTGTATTGGATAGACCGAGTTTTTAAATTATATCGTTCTTTCGAAGTTGAAGTCTGTATGAATCAAGACTTAGAATTTGGTCTCCTTAAAGGATTGGAGACGGTATTGGTATCCTAGTTGGCAAGTGGGGGGCAGTTATTGTATGTAGAGGGTCATGTACAAAATCATTAAACCTGCAAGAAGGTATCTTCAGCTCGCCTAAGACAACGAAATGACCTGGCATAAGTGGCTGACTGAACCATTGGCTTGGGGACCTCGACTTGTCTAAAGATTTATATCTAATGATTAGGATACTAATCCTTAGCATACTATGTCAACCTTTGATTATGAGAATAATCCTGGATTTATCATAAACAGGACTGCTAGATCCCTTTCACGTTCTCTAGATATTAGACTAAGGAACAGAGTCGGCATAACTTTTGCCCAATGGAGAGTACTTGTTTTGTTAACAAAAACCCATGACGGCCTTTCTCAGAAGGAAATCGCAGAAGGCCTTGGGGTAGAAGCACCTAGCTTAATTCCTATACTTGACAAGCTGCAGAATGATGGTTTTATTGAGAGGAGAGTAGACCGTAACGACAGAAGGAACAACAGAATATATCGTTCGAAGAAGACCTTCGAAATCTGGGATACTACACTTGAATGTGCAAATAGAGTGCTCACCATAGCGCTTGCAGATCTTCCAGAAGACAAGGTCCTCATTATGAAAGAAATATTGGAAAAGATCTGGATTAATCTACAGGCAAATATGGAACTACCAAATAAGATACCCGTAACCTTAACAGACACTATCGGTCAAAAGCAGGCATTGCGGGAAACACCTCCTTCACAACAATAGGTCTGAAGTAGTCAGAGGGTACTATTCCGAAATGCAGAATCCCCTAAAAAGTAAACAAAATCAAAAAGATCCAAATGAAAGTTCATCGGAGAGTGGGGATTCTAAACTTTTGACCAGTAGCGGCAGTCGCGTCGCGATACCTCACACGGCCTGGAAATTACTAATTATTCTAAGCTCAATTGCGACCATGGTCATGTATGTGGAGACGATGTTGATTCCTGCTATCCCAGATTTGATTAATGACTTCAATGTCTCTTATGGGACATCTTCCTGGATACTGACAACTTATCTAATTAGCGGTGCAGTTGCTACCCCGATAGTTGGCAAACTATCTGACGTCTATGGAAAAAAGAAGGTTCTCCTAGCAGTAATGCTAATTTATGCGGTAGGGGTCTCTTTCGCAGGATTTGCCTCAAACATTTACACATTACTGCTCGTAAGGGCTATTCAAGGAATTGGAATGGGGATGTTTCCCATTGCATTTGGCCTGATACGCGATCAATTTCCAAGGGAAAAAATATCGATTGGTCAAGGAATCATAAGTTCAATGTTCGCAGCAGGGGCAGCAGTAGGGCTTTCAGCAGGTGCGGTAATCGTAGAGAATTTTGGATGGCAAGCGACTTTTTTCACGATAATTCCAATCGCTATCTTACTTTTGATTACTATTTGGAGATTCGTGCATGTTCGTGAGACTCGAGATACCGATCCTTCGGTGATAAAGCTCACAGATAGGAAAGATGAGGAATCTGGTGTTGCTCCTTTTGACAATTCTAGTAAAAGTAGGAGAGGGAAATTGCACCTCGACATTAGGGGGGCGGCAGCGCTGGCAGTATCTATAACTTCATTTTTGCTCTGCCTGACTTTAATTGAGACCTCTAGTGGTTCAAGCACTGAAAGCAATTCAGTTATTGGCATATTGTCAGGCTATGGCATGATTCTAGGTTCAGCGGTGGTGGCTGCTATTTCTTTCGCTCTATTCCTGTTGATTGAGAAGAGAGAAAAATATCCGCTTATTGATCTGCGACTTTTGGGAAACAAAGCGATACTGCCTTCAATTCTAATAATCCTCATCGTTGGACTGTCAAATTTCATGGTGTTCCAGACTATTCCAATATTGGTAAGGAATCCCGAGCCGTTAGGGTTCGGGGCTGACGTCGTCGATGCAGGGACAATTCAGCTACCATTTGCATTAGTATTTTTGGTATTTGGGCCGACTTCAGGTTTCATTATCTCAAGGCTAGGTTCTTTAAGACCAGTTATAGTTGGGACGTCAATCATTACGGCCAGTTTTTTGGGACTTGTATTTTTTCATAACAGCCCAATCGCCATTTCGATTAACCTGGGTGTTCTTGCTACTGGGTTATCATTTGCGGCTATTGGAGCAATGAATGTAATAATACTTGCAACTCCAAAAGAACATACTGGCATTTCCCTAGGGATTGCAACTCTGGTGAGGATAATAGGGAGCGCAATAGGACCCGCCCTAGCGGCTATGTACATGCAAACAAGTCAAACAGTTATTGAAATGGATGGAGTATCAAGATCTTATCCTTCTGATTTCGCATTCGTGATGATATTTTCTTCAGCGACAGTGATAGCAGCGAGTTCGATCTTCTTATCTGTATTGCTGCGGAGGAGAGCAAGCAAGATGGCCATTCCCCAGTTATCATAAGTTTCACGTTGGTAAGGAAACTGGCCCAAAGTTAGCAGTGAGCATTCATGATCTTCTATCTCAATGCAATACCGTCACCCTTGTGGCTCCGATATCGCTGACCACATAGTGATCGTATCCTATCTGAATTATATCTCCTGGCGCTATTTTATCGTGAGTTCTCTTGATTCTTAGGGGCTTCCCGAATGGTTTTTCATGTTGCTTGAATATTAGCCAGATCCTTCCGACATTTAAGACATTTTTGAATTCAGACTCCCATACAAGATCGTATAGCGTATGTAATGCTTGCAAACTGATTCTGTTGTCCCTGATAAGCAAATCAGCTTCAGGCTCCCTACAAAAATATACCCTTACTATCACTTGTAAACTACAAGATCTTTTTGTGAATATTTACTAATTAGCATTTTTGAATAGTTGAATGCAACTGCGGAGAGCCACCACCAACGCTAGCTGATAGGGTGTCTACATGAAACCTTGAGAATTTCTGTTCGTGGATTAATACGCAATCCCATGTTCTATATTATGACATGATAATTCATGATATTGTTTGTGACAGCTTTCGTAAGATATGTAACTATCGGGAAGAGTTAGAAGTTCAATAACTTAATGAGACTGTGTACGAATTTCCCTAATAGATCAGTGTTAACCTAAAAAATAAGATAAAAAAGGAAAATATCGACGTTTTGTTCGAGGATCTGACTCTGACTAATTTTTACTTTATTATCTGGACTGACTTCGTGATTGTGCCGTATATTGGAGTATCTCCGAAGTGATTATTAATTGCAGTTGGGTCTAAGTATATGCTTACAACATTGTTACCCATGTCAGTAACTGATGTCAGGACATTGTAGACAGGCCCGTCTTTCATTGTAATTGTTGAAGTCCCGTTAAATACGGCGGTGTTGTTATCTGGCATAGACATTTCAGTTAAAGTGAAGTTGTCTAATTGATGATGATGCAAATTAGAACCATTCGTCATTACCATGTCAAATGATGCAACGAATTTGCCATTCTTTGACATATCTTCACCCATAGCTGAAGTTGAGTTTGAGGCTGAAGAGCTTTGATTTCCATTTTGTCCTGATTCGTCTTCAGTCAGGCTCGCCTTCCAATAACCAGACAATATCCAAGCAGGATTCCCGCTTTCATCGTTTTGAATGCTCGATATCGTACCAGCAGCGTAATGGCCCGGTTTCATCATACCATAGCTGTGATCGCCTCCTTTATCCATTGGATATGCCGCTGCCTGATCGGCCTCGAATGGCGAGGTCATTAGGATAAATCCAATTCCTGCTGTTATTTTTGTGCGCATCCAGGGCACCTACTCATTGGTTACGAATAGATTTCTAAGTGGTCCATAATATTTGCTACTAGTTCTCCAATTGATTCACTCTTCCTCCTGCTGTGCCGTTTGTGTACAACTATGTGTGAGTTCGAATCAAAAATTACATAATTAACAATGATCTTTAGATGTATCTCTTCATGCAATACACATGGGACACTGACTCGTGTCCCAATTGTAGATATAATGATTTATATATCACCTATCAACGGTACATCTCTGGCGCATTAAATGCAACCAGAGTTAACCAATCGGATAGATTTTCCAAACTGTTCTGCAAGTCGTACGATGGGAGTGGACGGCCAAGGTGTTATTGAAGGTGGAAATAACCGTGACTCTATCTTTGATGGACAAACCAACAAGAGTAAAGAACGGATTTTTGTGATCTGTGATGCATGCTACTGGGCCACAACTTACCTAGACAAGAGCAGGCTCCCAGTCCTTGATAGTAGATGTTCTAGATGTCAGGAGGTAGGGTTATCGAGTTTTCCTGTCCTAGCCAATGAATCATTCGTATATACATACTCAGAAAAAAGAGGAGTAGAATTGAGTTTTATGAACCGTAGAGGATAAAATACTTAATTGGCAGCTATCACTGCACTCAAGAAGTATCAAGTAGTTGCTTGGGTTATTTGCTATCGTAGCGACTGACAGTGGATTTGAATTGATCCTAAGCTAAATGCATGCCTGTTCCTACATGTAGGAACTGAGTGTAGGAGTCAAAAATGTACTAACCTATTCTGACAAAAAATATCTGTATGAATAGCCGATTTATTACTTAGACTTACAATAAGATTGATAGTATGTCAGAAATATTGCAACCAAAGTTGTAATTTTAAATGCAACAAATTAATAATCCAGATTGATCATATATAGATCCCTACAAATGTCTGAGATCCTACAAGATAAATCGCTGGGATTGGTATTGAAAGGATATAATCTAGTCCCAAACGGCTCTCTTGCGACAAAAATTGGGATTTATACCCCGATGATTATAGAAACAATACTTCAGGAACATCCGGAGGAGGTTGACAAGTGGTTGCAAAAGCTGCATAGTGAAAGCATACGCCAAAAAAAGCTCTGCCTGTTTGAGAATGATACTGCAGCTTGCTTTAATATTGAAATTTATGAGCATTTCGAAAAGAGCTTTAAAAGTTGGGAAGAAGGTGGATTAATAAGAATAATGTTGACTAGAGACAGGCCTGTATGGGTCAGTAAGAAACCTCTTTTCATTCATGCAAAGTAAACTGTCAGGCAGACCACGATTTTTTCCAATATATTTACTCCTATTTGTATGATTTTAAGGCTAACTAGTGGAAGGGTGGCCTGCTTTCGGTAATAAAGATCTTAGGCATCGATCTGCAGATCAAACTCGGTCACATTTGAGAAGGACTTGATAGCAAGGGATAAATGTGATAACTCAGAGTTACCCAAGAAATAACTCTCTGCAGCTCTTAATCATTTGCAAATGAAATTTCAGTTAGTACATAATTTTATGCTGCTGCAAATTTATATTCCTTCATTTTGCTAGTTCTTGGAAA
>JAATVP010000100.1 GCA_014523625.1 Nitrososphaerales archaeon TH5896 | reverse complement strand
TGTCATCGTATTTGGGAACTTTCATTTTGGACTTCATGTCAACTGATTTCAAAACAGATGCCGAAATTGCAACTGCACTACTCTCACAATTGAAAGTAGATTGTGGATTTGACCCTGGTCTAGATGCCTTTGCAATATTGGATCCAGTTTCGAGTGCGGGTTGGATATTTTCAAAGTTGTTTATCGCTGGCCAATTTGTAGAGAAATTGTATCAAGGTAACGTTAAGGAGATTGACAAATCTAAGGGCAAGAAGTTTTCAGACAAATTCGTTTTTTGGCTTTCGATTAGGTTAAAAGAACGTGGTTGCCGAGCAAAAATAAAAATATCTGCATAGTACGAAAAAAAATTAAATTTGAAGTTGTTACAGCCCTACTGGATCGCAATTCCCCTTTTAAAGTAGCATACCCTATGGCCAACACTGGATCGTCTTCAATTGAACCGGTTCATCTTGGCAGCTAATTCTATTATCAATTATTCTTAATTGGGCAAAACTAGTAAGAATGGATCCAAGTTACCTATGATGCAAACGGCCCTTTCACTACAGATTAATTTTGTGAGGATATTTTGACATATCACAATATTCCCTTGACACTCATTTTGTTGACTGACTGTACCTTTTAAAGTGTCGCCTTTTGAAGATGATTCACTAAATTCTGTGGCAGGTGTAATCTCAGTAATTGCAATGTCTTCCTGACTGGAGCCATATTCTGATGCAAAGGCACTCTCTAATCTTATACCATGCAGAAGGACTACCAGAAATAGTGCTGTAAGAAGGACTCCGCCAGAAAGAGTCAATTTATTAATATTGTTCACGCGCTAGAATTATTTTTGATCTTATTTAGGAAATATTTAGGTTGAACTAATGAAAGAATTCTGTACTAATATTCTGTAGTTAGGTCTGTGCTCAAAAAAAGCGAGAATTTCAATTAAGATCCGTTTGCTGCTATAGTTGCATAGGTCGTAAGGTAATTCATTAAATACAACCATTACCTGGCACATTAGAAAAATATTTTGAAACAATTAGCTTCTGTCTATTCTTGTATAGTGTTCTTTAAGTATTATATCAGTAGAAATTCTATCTCGAACTAATTTAAAATTGGACTCTACTTATCAGCCTTTCCGAGCGAGTAATATTTGATCATAGCATTCGCTGTTTCTGCAGATGATTGCACCTTGCTTTCATAGTGTCTAGTTAACGTAAATTTGACAGTTATGTCGCTATGACATTTGGAACAAAGTGTTCGGAGGTTATCATAAGAGAGCAATCGTTCCTTGGTAAATGGCAAATTGTTCGACGAGTTGGTCGGATTGGTATTACGAATTTTTGGAACTCTGCGGAATTGCTCAACAAGCTGCACCACAGGTCGAATATGATCACATTCTAAATCGGTTCCCTTTACTTCCAGTACATCTGCAAAATTCAAGAATCGCTTATTGCGCTTATTTAATTTAACTATCCTTTCCCTATCCCAAGATTTACCACACCTTTGGCAGGTATAGTCATCTCTCTTGAATATTGCCAATCTCACCCCGATCCAAGTACAATGTAGAAAGTGCCACCTGGCAAATTCTTTTGCATGGGACCTGCAACAAAAGTACCTGAAAGGGAGCTTTGTTTGCTTATTGCAGTCAACAACTCTGCAAAGTAATGTTCCCCGATCGTCTGATTTATTGAAAAAGTTCGGGGGAATGTAAAGCCCTTTCCGATTCATGAGTGTAAGTACTATAATTGCAATTTTGAATATATTAATTTGGGTCGCGTAGTTTTCGAGAAGTCTCACATATTCCGTACATTTTCACAGCTTTGAGGATCGTGTTCATCGATACAAAATAGACGCTCCAAGCCACTAGTTCTGCGAAGAAATATGCTTGGTATGCCTCTAAATATCCCAATTCTAATTGTTGAAAATGGACATAAGTTTTAGTAACGATGAACAAACATTCAGAAGCCGAAAATGCCGTAAACAATTTCCTTATGTCAAGTAACAACTTGCCTGTATTCTTTCTTCCACTATTGGGATCGACGTAGCGATCCTTGTTGTCTCTATAGAAAAGGTACGCAAATATAGGAATATAAGAAGCATAACCTATGACGAGTGTATAAATCGAATTTTCAATACTACTATTAGGACCAGCATATTTTGCATAAAGTTCAGTAAAGCACATCCCTATCGCAAATGATATGAGCCCACTGACAGCAATTGATCTATTTAACAATAGGATATCTCTGTATTTTTGGAAGAATTCATTGACTACCTCCTTCATTAAATTTACCCCAAATGATGCTGTTGACTATTGAGTTTATTTAAATAACTTGCAGCAAAAGAACGCAGCAACTTTGTCAAGGAGGTCAAGGTAAATCATAGATAAAAGATATACAAAATTTGTTAATGGCATATGGATTATAATGAGACAATTTAGTGTAAATCATCAGGCGTCTTTACTCTCGCAATGAATCGTCGTTAATTGTTTCCCTTTATCCCATTTGCTACCATAACAGAGTAGCAACCAAGTCCGCAACGTTCACAGATTGGTTTCAATCCATTCTTAGTGTCAGCACTGCCTATACAGCATGGCTGCTTTATTCTACCCAAATGATCCAGGGATAAAATTGCCCAAGAGGGACACTCTACAGGTGTAGTTCCAGTCCCACCCCAGTTACCCCTCATCAATTCTAACTGTTTTTGGCTGTTGATTACGAAGTCTGGGTATTTGCCTTTCAGTTCAATGAGTTTGTCTACTATGCGGCTACGTTCAGGTCCGAAAGGTAACCACAAGGGATCGTTCATAGTAAATGGTGTATGAAATTGAAAACCTATCTTGTTTATTACTCCATTCCACTCCTCAATGAGGCCATCTATGCTCGGATGATTTAGTGAGTTGATGGTCATCGTTATCCAAATGTCTTTCCATGCTGGCTTGTGTCGATTTGGTGGACCATTGATATAATCAAGTATATTTTGCTTGGTCTTTGAGTACGTTCCCTTACCTCTGATGCTATCATGAATGCTTTCAGTACCATCAATTGAAACCCAATAAAAATACAAATTCTTGAATCTTTTTAACGGAAAGGTAGCATTGGTTACCACGCACACCCGCCTGGGCATTTCTTCACAGAAAACTTCAATAATATCGGGTCTGAGAGTAGGTTCTCCGCCCACCAACGTCACAATAAAAGTATTATGTTTCTTGAATGTGTTTTTTATTATCTTTCTCCATTCTTCAGAACTAAGCCCATCTTGTTCGTTACTCTTTCTGTTCAGCCACCAGTAGCAGTGTGTGCAATGCAGATTGCATACATTTATGATATCTGCAGAACCGTACATGAAGGGTTTACTATGAAAGAACTTTATCCCAATCATCTTGTTGAAAATGCTAATATAAAAGGGAGTTTCCCTCACTAGATCTGTAATTCCTCTACCGTAAATTAGATCAGTCATGCAACAACTCTTGGATATGACATCATCAGGTATAAATAGACTATAGTTCTAATTCCTGCAGATTCGTCACTTTTTGACCACTATTGAGTCAAATGTCTCTTCGAATTTCAAGTGATCTTATTATCGACATCATGGCGATTAGATGACGGAGTGGTTCCAATCAATTCCAGGTAAATAAAGTATAGTCCGTTTATAATCGACTCACCCCAAGGTGTGAAAAAAATAAAGGACATTTTCAGAACAAAGATTCTATGTTTTTGGTAAACGGCAATAGCATACTGAAGAAATCATTACGCAAGAATTAATGCTAATGATTAGACATCATTTGTATATGATAATTCACATCTCTCAGGCTCAATTTCGCATGATCTAGTGTCACGATATTTATTGTTGGAGGGGGTATCATCATGTAGTGTAATGTTTAATTCAGCATGCATATTCTGCGGAATAATATTAGGAAAGCGTCCTTCAAATATCATCATTGAAGATAACAAAGCGATTGCATTTCTCGATGCTTTTCCACTAGCAGTTGGTCATACACTAGTAATCCCAAAGAAGCATTTTTCTAAAATCCAGGATATGTCAATGGACTACGAATCAGCCGTGTTTCACCTTGTGCATAGATTAGTGGGCCCTATTGAGAAGGCGGCGCGTGTGGATTCGTCTACTATTGCCATTCACAATGGAAAGGAAGCAGGTCAGGAGATTGATCACGTGCATGTTCATATTGTTCCACGGACAATCCATGATGGAGCTGGGCCAATTCATTCGATGTTTATGAAAAGACCAGTTATCTCATCTGCTGATTTGAATCAAATGGCCAATGCGCTAAGAGAAAAGTTGCAGCCGTGTTAGTCAGTGTGTAGGAACACGGGAGACACAGGCTAGAAGATGGACTTCAAAAACTAATTAGCATTCTCCATTCCGTTCCTACTCAAACAGAAAATCAATATATACAACCACCAGCTACATATGCTGGTTTCTAATTGGTTGGTATTAAATGCATTCGTATTGGTAATATTACTACAGTTGATCTTTCTGATGTACATAATGTATTGCCCACTTTAGCTATATTTTCGTTGGCTCTTTTTCTCTGCATAAACATTACTTTTCAAGATAGCGCCGTGGTCGCTCAGGGTGTTGCAGGTAACAATAGCATCGATTCGACAAATGCAAACAGCACTGTCTTTGCCACTGGAAGTGCATTTACTAGACTAGCACCGGACAGGGTACTCATTTCAATTGGTGTTGAAAGTACCGACAAGACTGCCAACGAAGCCTTGTCCCTAAACTCAGAACTAATGAATAATATCATCTCTGACTTGAGGAGCATTGGCTTAAAACCCAATGAGACTCGCACCTCTATCTTTAACATTTTCCCACTGTATAATTATACCGAGAGTGGGACGAGACTGAATGTGTCTGGCTTCACCGTTACCAATACAGTGCAGATTGAAAGCTCAAACCTTGATAATGTTTCTCAATGGATCGATACTGCGGTTGCATCAGGAGCCAATAGCATAAATAGTATCGATTTTTCAGTAACCGAGAAAAAGTTAGAGGATACTAGGAGTAGGTTAATCACCGATGCAATAGACAATGCGAAGCAAAAAGCAGAAGTAGCCGCATCGGCTGTGCAACTAAGCATAACCGGTGTTGAATCGATAGTTGTCGATGGAACTACAAATATCCCGCCGCTCCCCCCTCAGCCGTTTTTTAGAGAGTCAGCTTCAGCTTCAGCTCAAGGAGGAACTGCCTCAGATTCAACACCAATTATCCCAGGGGAGCAGGAAGCATCTGTTTCCGTTTCCGGTATCTTTTCAATGGGATAAAGGTTAGGGCAATTCTAATTCTCAAGAATATTAAGTGTATTAATCGACAAGAGTTCAACTATGCATTTCAACTTCCTCCCCCCTATGCAGAGCCACGACCTAAATGTTAATTTCAGTTAATGATGTTCAACAGTCGCGTATGTCTCATCCCTCTTGAGATATGAAAACAGAATTTTCTTTCTCGCTAAATCCCACCCTATCTTCATCGCCACTAATGTAGGTACGAAACCTAATGCAACATATCCAACTATTTCAAATGAATTCATATACATGATTATGATCTTGCCTTTAATTGATTAACTCTACTCAAAAGGCTCTATAATTATTAATAATTGATGCTTATTCATTTATCATATATATATTCATAGTTTGATAACGGAAAAATCAAAAAAATGTTTCGGTAACTTGATAACTATTTAAAAGGCAGGTGTTTGGAAATAATGCATTGCGTTTAACCCCGGAGGTTGATTCATTGAATGTAGCTATGAACAAAGTACGCGTATATTCCATTATTGATTGCTGAGTATCTTCATTGAAGAATAATTGGTTAGTTCCCTCAATCATATGAACCAGTTTTTACTGATTCTATTACTACCATACCACCAGATAGCACAACTAATGTATACCACTAAGTGAATCTTTATGGTTACTATAGTAACTCTAAATGACGAAGACTACTAAATGTTCAAATTCACTAAAAGGGACTATAGCGAATAAATTAATTACCCCCCCGATGGCGGAATCATGTTCCATATTTCTGCTTAACATAACATTGTCACTAAAATATATTCTAGAAACCAACACAAAATGGTTGCATTGTCTTTCTTGTGAATTCACGCAGCGACAGGTCATCAGAAGAACACAGAGCCGATGCCGATATGTCAAAAAAACCAAAAGGTAAAAAAAGAATAAAGTATTACTAGATTAAGGTCAATCGACGTGAGGTGCGCTTGTTGTGGTGGCGAGATGGTTTTAAAGCATGAATTGAAAGTGGCTGTAGTCTATGAATGCAAAGAATGCGGCCTGAGCGATACAAGACTAAAATCGAAATAGTAACAGACAATGAAAGACTCCACAATTTAATTCGCAAACATTCTAGTGCAAATGCCTCTAAAGCAATTCATTATCGCAAGAATTACGACATATGCCATTATCTTGCGTTGTTAGATTAGAATCCCAATATTTTTAGATTTCCCCTGGAGCATCAAAACTGGATAATTTAGTAGGAATTTGACTTGGACATCAAGTACTCTGTGACCTGGACCCCCACGTGAAGAATATTGTCTTGAGATGCATTTTTCAATTGCCTGAAATGTGGAAAAAAGATAATCCATAAAGGAATAGCCATAGTAGATCAGTTGAATGGATACTTACATGAAGAATGCGACACTGATTACCGATGAATCTATCCTTCAATTAAACAGAACCCACAATCACAGCTTACATGCCAAAGTTTTCACATAATGTATAGGTTGTCTGTTTGCTAATTAATTGTGTTTTTTGTGACATATTGATATCATATTTACAACCAATATTGAAATAATTGTATCCTTGGTGGTTATGTGACCTAATAGATGTTATGAGTACTTGATAGCACTGCTTAATATCGGCTTGATCAAACCTATATGAAAAAAATTCTTGGTTATAAGAATTGGTTATTTGTGGAATTGGCTAGTAATCAGCAAAACCAATCTAACTACTGATGGGATGGATATAGTTAGAAATAGACTGGAAGCGGTCAAAAAGCAGGTTGTTCAGGATGATTACAAGACCGAATATAATGAAGCTTGGTAAAAAGTAGATGAGGGAAAGGAAGGTCTTGGTAGATTAGTGGTGAAGTATGAGAAAAAATTCTTCTAGCTATTCTGATGTCCGAAGGGAAGGACCAATATTTATTTAGATGTATCCCAGCATTTAGAACTACAAAGTGCCAACAAGATGTTAAAAAAGAAAGTAGCTCTGGTTACTGGGGCAAGTAGTGGGATAGGCTATGCTACGGCAGTGGCATTATCAAAGGCCGGTGCACATGTCGCAGTCGGTGCGAGGCGGGTCGAAAGATTGAAGGATCTAGAGAATGAAATTAGCAAAACTCGAGGGGCTGAAATTCTTGTTCACGCCCTTGACGTTACCAACAGAGCAAATTGCAACTCCTTCGTTGACGATGCCGTGAAGAAATGGGGAACTGTTGATATATTAGTAAATAATGCTGGCTTGATGCCATTAAGTTTTTTCAAAAATAACAAGTTTGATGAATGGGAACGGATGATTGATGTAAATCTTAAGGGTGTTCTATATTGTGCAGCGGCAGTATTACCACATATGCTTAAGAAGGATTCTGGACACATTGTAAACATGTCTTCTGTAGCTGGAAGAGTGGTCTTTGCAGGTGGGACCGTCTATTGTGCGACCAAACACGCAATAACTGCTTTCAGCGAAGGGCTCAGAATCGAATTCAGCTCGAGGTCTAAGATTAGAGTAACTTGCGTAGAGCCTGGAGCGGTATCTACGGAACTGCTCGAAACAATAACCGACGAGTCTATGACACGTTTTATCGAGGCGTCAAAAAAAATGGAATCCTTACAAGCACAAGATATAGCAGATGCAATACTGTATGCAGTACAGGCTCCCTCACATGTTAATGTTAACGAGATTTTGATAAGACCTACTCAACAAGTCATTTGATATTAGACAAGCATTAATTTGATTTGGCAGATGCCAACTTAGGCAAATCAAATCTTCTTAATTTATTGGTGCACCGGAGGAATAGAAATAAGCCTCAGGATTAAATAGATTGGTTAAACTTAGAAGTTGTGTGGGCCGAGTTTAGGTTCTTGCAGTCATTGCTGTTGGTTCAACAGTCGCGTATGTCTCATCCCTCTTGAGATATGAAAACAGAATTTTCTTTCTCGCCAAATCCCACCCTATCTTCATCGCCACTAATGTAGGTACGAAACCTAATGCAACATATCCAACTATTTCAAATGGATTCATATACATGATTATGATCTTGTCTTTAATTGATTAACTCTACTCATAAGGCTGTATTATTTCTAAACAGTGGTACTTACCTCGTATTCTGTTTCTTGAACCAAGTTTCTATTATACTTAATAGAAGACAAACCATAGGCTTAAGTGGGTATATTGATAGTATACGATCGATATGGGAAAAGAAGAATTTTCATGCCCGTACTGCCAATCTAAGTTTGAAAACAAGCAGGATTTATCCAAGCACATTGATAGAATTCATACCGGTTCAGGATTGTTAGAAGGAGATGTAGGCAAATGGTAATGAGCTTATGTATTTTCAAGAATCTGTATTTAGCTATTTGATCTACATGCCACACAAATCAAACTAAAAAAGAGCTTCTACTTGGTTAGAAGTTGCGAAAATTATTTTTGGTCAGCTCAGTCCGCCCTCAATGGTATGTCTTATTTCTCTCATTTAACAGGGGAGGATTATGTACTCTGGTTCAATACACTCAAGATTGTGCAGATTAAGGAGGTAGGAAGAAAGGTAATTAATCCGTGGAATCCAATTGAAAGTAACATCCAAGGCTAGAAATGGATTAATATCATAATTTGGGAATCGGGAGTCACAAATCCTCATTAGGAGGGATAACGAAGCTTAATTTACCGACTGAAATAACTCCAAACCCCGGCAGAGTTATGATGGTCACGTTTCAATGGCGTGACCATAACTTTGTCGAAATATCGAAGATGCCTTACAAATTGGTCTACATAGTAACTAATTGAGCGCTGAAATTGAAATAGGAACATCATGCTCCCCGATAACAGCATCGGAATGTCATAATCCTCCCCCCAGTAAGTCTCTCTGGCCACCACCCTCCCTCTGCTTTAGGTGACCGAAATTATAATTATTAGAATTTGTATCAGTACCTTTGGAAGAAATTACAGATGCATGAATATCTCACTGAATATGGCAATTCATTAACTTACAAGAGCTGCGTTTATTGCCTCTCTCGGAAATCAACGATATGTATAAGATGCAATTTTTGTTATTCTTGTCATTACGTGATTGAACGCATAGAAAGCTCCTCGAGGCAGATACCGATTCGAACTGTAGATGCCAATAGTGGTACGAACGAAAAGAAACTTCGTAAAAGTAGATTCGAAGCTAATTTTGTTGTTTATAGTATGAAATAAAAAAAACCAAGCCTTGTTTGCATTGCATTGGGTATCCCATTTCCAGCACTCCTAATACGAACAATATATACTGATACTAATAATTTCATCTTTAGACGCCATGAGTTTTTTTGTATGAAATTTTTCTATGGTATGAAATCACCAGCAGAAATATTCGTATCCCTTGGAGATGTGCTAAGCTGATCGTTCAGATAGCTATTATTAACCAATATTTGTGATCATTTCACACGAATATGCCCTTAGTTCACTGATTCAAATTGGCGGTTGCTACTGACTTTGAGTTAAATTTTTTGATATTCTCTCTAATGCTTCCTCAGTCCCTTTATGGATGTGCTTGCTAACCATTCCAGAAAATAATTTATAGAAACCAGAGAGTTCAATTTCCCAATTGACTGTTATTGAGGTAGCATTGCTATCTATTGAAGTGAGTGTTAAGGTCTTTGTTCCTTTAATAGGACCACTGAGTATCTCTGTATTGATCCTCTTTTTAGGATCCAGGTGTACAATCTCCCTACACACAGAATTCTTAAATGCGATGACAACGTCTCTTTCGACAGTATTTCCTTTCTTGCTAATATTTCTAATTGACTTGGTCCCGTGCCAGAATTCAGGTTCTCTATCTATATCTCCTACAACTTCCCACACTTTATCAAGAGGCACGGTTAATTCTTTGCTTAATGTTAAGGATGCCATTATTATTAACTTGTTTCGAGTTTCATCCTTAAATATTTTTAATTACCGCACAAATAATCGGTTGATGTTTGGTCCTGACAAATCATAAAAGCTTCTCTCAATTAGAATGCTTAGATTCCGTTGTGTCATCATGGTTCATTCCATCCAAATCCAATCTAACGCAATTGTACGCGTCAGTCTCCTCAACTAAACTTTCTATTTTCATGATTTCAAGGCTAAGTCTTCAACCATACGAAGACAAATTAGCGTGTCACGAAATATGGTATTGAACGTGCTTATTCTTATTTCACATACTTCATACTATAACCCCCAGCTTACTTTGTTCAAAGCGTTTACTCTTACAAAAGGGGCTTCTTCCTCTTTCCATGGATTATTTTTTACCCATTCAAACTTTCTGTTAAATATTCGATACAGCCTCTTAAATTCTGCTCCTCTTTCAATGATAACGGCTTTGCCTTGCAATACTATAGCTTTGTTCTCTCCGGAGGGATCGTAGACATCAACAACTACCGAAATATTCTTGTTTACTTCCAAATTCTTATGTTTTCTTGTCCCATAATCTGTGACG
>JAATVP010000099.1 GCA_014523625.1 Nitrososphaerales archaeon TH5896 | reverse complement strand
TTGTTTAAAAACTCTAACATTTGCCATGCCAGAAGTTGTAAAGAATATAATGACTCGAGAAGTTATTACTATAGACAACGATAGGAATATCGTGGACGCTGCGAAATTGATGACAAGTAATCAAATAAGCTCATTAATTGTAGAAAAGGATCACAATCCGGTTGGGATTATTTCCGAAAGAGATTTTGTTCGAAAAGTTTGTTCCAAAGACCTCCGCTCCTCCGAGGTCATGGTATCAGAAATAATGTCAAATATATCCATTACAGCTGAGCCTGATACCCCATTGGAAGTGGCTGTCCAGAGAATGATCAATCATAGGATAAGAAGACTGCCAGTCATAGAAAAAGGGAAAATTGTCGGTATTGTGACCGTAACAGATTTGGCAAGAGAATTACGAAAAGTCGTTCTTCAAGAAGGAGTATTATATGAACTTTTGAATTCGCAGTAGAGGTTTCTTACCAACCAAAATTGTCATACCTAATATGCTTTTCCGCCTTTCTCAAACGAATTCCCTGATACTGCAACGGAATAATTGATATATTTAAATGAAGTAGATTGTTCGTTTTGACTGTAACATCCCAAATATGCCAAGGCTTAAGCACCGGAGTTCACGGTGTCCATGTGAACTTCAATTCATTACTGCATTTTTGCACGATAAGATTGATGCATCTACCTTCAAACTTTAAACGAATAGAAACCTCTTTCAATACGCAAGCGTACTATACTCAAGAATTAATCATTATTACTATTTTTCTAATGGAAAAATGATCGTTAAACCAATTCAACTAGGCTGTCAAACGTAGTATTTAACAAGGCAACGAATATTGGAAGTGCTACACTCTGAAAAATGGACCCGCAGTATATAAATATGTAGCCATTGTCATCCAACGGTGTACATACTACCATTAGTACAGATATCAATGAATTCTGGCAAGGTATCAGGATTCTTATGAAATAATATCCCGACAAGAATTATACAGGGTTTAAGCGTACACTCTGGTAGTTTCTCGAAAAATTGAGATCGACGATTAATATGTAAATTATTTCATGGGTCTACTTAAATTCGTATGCCATAGCCATTATGCATAAATATCATTTTCTAGCTGGTATTGGTCAAACACTCAATTACGGTGGTTCTATCAATCAACGATCATTAAACTAGAAGTTTTATGCTTGAAAGGAGTATACTCCTTTCGGTTTTTCATGAACTAAAAAATGATTCTGACTTGTTTGAGCGTACGACTCAACGAATGAGTTTGCATATATGACTAGATTTTTTCGTGAGTCAAGTGCATTACACGTATTCGGTAGACGGCTCAAGTAATAGTAAATAATGGGATTAGAACTGTTACGCATTAGATGATGTGGACTGGAAAATATCGACCTCGTAGGTTTGAGGAGCTTGTCGGAAATCCTGAGGCTCGCTCACATATCATAAAATGGCTAAACACTTGGGTCAATGGAAAAAGACCGTTGCTTATCATAGGTCCTCCGGGTGTTGGCAAGACATCATTTGTCCACATACTATCGACCGAATATAATTACGATTTAATCGAAATGAATGCTAGTGATTCAAGAACTAGAGATATGCTGGAATCTAGGATTCTTCCAGTATTCAATAATACTAGCCTTTACGGTAAACCAATGCTTTTATTTCTTGACGAAGTAGACGGAATTTATCGAAGGCAAGACACGGGAGGAATTGAATTCCTAACCAGGATCCTAAAGGAACCCACAGTACCAATAATATTGGCATCCAATTCTAGGAACCAACGGATTAAGGAGTTAACTAAAAACTGCAGGGTAATCGAATTTCATTCAATTCCTTTAGATTTGTCTGAAAAACTTTTGGATCAGATTTTGTCCAAAGAAGGATTAAACTTACCTATATCTGAAAAAGACCTTATCTTGAAGCAAAGTCATGGAGATATACGTTCTCTACTTAATCTTGCACAATCTGCAGACGCTCAATATATGACAGACAAAGAGCAAATGTCTGAAATAGATATAGGACCAGCCGTTAATGCATTCTTTGCTGAAACCACGTTAGAAGGTGCTAAGAATATCCTTGCTAGATCAGATTCACACTATGTAGACCCGCGGTTCGGGTTATCTCCAGAAGATAGGAGAAGGGATATACTATATGCCTTCTTTACAAGTATTATTTCGTCTCGAACGCTAGATATGAATACGAGGGCGAGCCTTCTTGAAATATTATCTTCGATTGACATCTGGATAGGAAGGATATTCCTGAATCGAAATTGGAAATTGTTAAGGTATCTTGATGAGATGCTTGTAAACAGAATATACAGCATATCAAGAAACAAGGGGATAAACTATTCTCAGTATAGTTTCATATGGCCTACTATTATGCAGGTAATTTCAAGAAGCCACGGTCTTAAACCTTTATTTCCTATCCTTTCAGTTGAGACTCATTCGGGGAATAGTTCGTGTGGGGCTTTGACCCTGCCTTACTTTATTTCCATCTTGTCAGAGGAAGGAAATCTTGAACACATCCTCTCATTACTTGACCTAGACCAGAAGCAAGTGTCGGCAATTGCAAAGGAAATAGACGCAATTCAAAAGAGCATGTCTCGAACGCGCCTTCGACTACGTGGCTAATGGTGTTAGAAATTATTTTGTTATTCCACTCATTTCTAAACATGGGCCATAACAATCTACTTTAATCACTTTTTGACCAAGAATTGATAATTAAAGTGCTAAGCGAGGAGATACCTTATCCTCTAATCGCTTATCTTTACTGTGTGGCATTACCAAAAGGTAACACTGCTATAATCGGGGATCGAAACGAAGTCGAAGGAAATTTTCCAGTTTCCCAATATTATATCCTGTCTTAGATGATATAAGCATGAAATGGCTGCTCAAAGGATCAAATACTTTTGATTTTGTAAGTGCATCAACAAATAAATCGTAGTCCTCAATCCGATCTGCCTTATTGAACAAATAAAGGATCCTGGTTAGTGGGATCATAAGGTCATTCATCACTTTTGTTGAACTTTGAATCTTCTTGTCTATTACATTCAATGGATCACTTCCGTCAATGACTAATAGAGTCAAGTCAGAATAAGTCATCTCATTTAATGTAGATCTAAATGCATCTATCATATAGGGTGGGAGTTTGTTAATGAAACCAATGGTGTCACTAATAAGGAGCTTCATATTTTTATTGACTTTAAACGAGCGTGTATATGTAGACAAAGTAGTGAACATTCCTCCCCCTGTCCGCTTTGTCTCACCGGTGAGCCTGTTGAAGAGCGTCGTCTTTCCAGCAGAAGTGTAACCTGCGATCGAAACGGTCGGAAGTCCTGATTTTGCCCGCTGTATTCTGTGCATTTCCCTCTTCTTTTTCTCTTTCTCCAGCTTCTTCTTCAAATGTGAAATTCTCTTCTTAAGATCAAGAGAATATACATCAGCATCATATTTACCTAGGCCAAAAAAACCTGGCTGCTCACCTAGCTTGGCAAGTCTGACTTTATCCTTTATTCTAACTGTTTCGTACCTTAGCTCCGCTAATTTCACCTGAATAGTCGATTCCTTAGTGGTTGCCCTTCTTTCAAATATGTCCAGAATCAACCTCTCACGATCTAACACTCCTATTCTGCATAGGCTGGCAATATTATACTGCTGCGACGGTTTCAAGACTTCGTCAAATATGATAATATCTGGATTGGAGACCCTAACCATCTCTTGTACTTCAAGTGCTTTTCCATGACCAATTCCAAATCTTGATCTTGTTATATTCTTTTGAGTAACTATTTTCCAAACCTTATACCCGGCCGCGTCCGCAAGTGAGGAAGCCTCCTCGATAGATTCTGTTTCCGGGTAGGTAATAAGAATTGCCGATCTGGGGCTATCCATCTTTGTCAACTTCCTTTCTGCTTGATAGAATAAGATTTATTTAATGTCATGCCATCCTCGGCGAAATTGCACGCTGCGTACAATGTTACCCTCAATTCAGAGGGTGGGCTAATGGTTTATAAATGTAAGCGGAAAATAGTCCCTCGAGTAGGATAACTTCATTCGGACTCCTATCTGTTCGCGATAGCTTTCTGTTTAAGACAATTCCCAATTTCGTATATTCTAAATTGATAGTTAAATACATTATAGAATAATAACATATACAT
Organism: Nitrososphaerales archaeon TH5896; assembly: GCA_014523625.1. Classification (GTDB taxonomy): domain Archaea; phylum Thermoproteota; class Nitrososphaeria; order Nitrososphaerales; family Nitrososphaeraceae; genus TH5896. The sequence goes on along the minus strand of JAATVP010000099.1, from coordinate 6,198 downwards.
TTGTACAGATCCACTATAAACCTACGAAATCATATACGACGAATATTTAAAAATTGCATAAATGCCGCGTTATCGACAACGAGTAGATCTCATATGACGATGCAGTGAATGTCTTGTGACTCTATCTTTTGAAACTTCTAAAGAACGACAGGTTACCGGCCAACGATCAGTGCACGAAATACATGGAATGAGCTATGTTGAACATTATTGACCCACAAACTGTTCCCAATAATCAGGAAATGGCTAGCATTTAATCACAATTCTCCTTTTGATTGGTTACTATCAAATTAAATTATTATCTATTAGTCAAATTCCGCATTTAACTTTCCCAGATCCTTGGGGTTTACTTCCAACCGAATCTTATCTCACAGAAACTAGATTTTCGTTTCCAATTGTGTATGGTGGTGCTCTTACTAGTGATCACCAAGATCTCAATACGAAATTCAGAATGTGTGCCTGAATTTTAGATATACGCACAAACTAACTAAAGTAAAATTCAATTCCGATATGTTACTATGATTGGGATCAAGTTAATTCGGCGGGGTTAACGAACTACATCAGGTCGACGTCCATTTATCCATATAATGAATATCTATCTTTTAAAATTTGTCTCAATTTTCGGGATAATTTTTCGCTCACATTTCTTTGCTGATCATTTTTCATGATGGGGCTAATATTTGAAAACGCGAATGGACCATAAGCATAGCTTCCTTGTTGAGATGGTATAACTGGTTCAATTGAATTTAGTATATTCACCAAATTCGTCCTCGGTCGTTTGATTGGTTTTGCAGTATCTGTTTCGTCGTCGACTGTATTCAGCAAAATCTTTAATATTGAATCTGGATCAATCTTTCTGTAGCCAAATGGAGCCGATTCAATCTGTTTATAAACCCTGGTAACGTCCGCATCAACTTTGGTTCCAATTATTATGGGGACAGGTTTATATATTGAATCAACCTTAATCTGCCATACCTCATCGAAATTAGAAATTGTTGCATCAAAGAAACCATCATCATGATATGAAGGACTAATCAAAAACTTCCAATTTTTAGGATTAGTGCAGTATTTATCAAATAGATATTTTCCCAAATTTCTGTCTTGGAGGATCTCCATCTCTGACATTTCGCCTCGAAAGCAATATATGAATTTTGCCACTATTTCAACAGGAAAATGTCCATTGCTTTATCACAGGCTTCCATTTATATATCAGTGATTTGACGCCTATTTCGTATTCGAAGAATGTACGCGATGGCAACTAGAGCTAGCAGTATTCCTAACATCGCAAAAAAAGTAGCCTCATTCTTTACTGTCCCAGGTGGCAATATATTCAAGGTACTCACCTTAACAATCAAACTAGATGCTAATAACCCGGCCAAAAAGAAAGCTGACAATTGATTAATTTAGACTAGTCAGTATTTAAATTTCTAGCGCTCTGACCAATTATCATATTTTGACCCGCCAAATTTCTACTTCGAGGACCACTTTACAGGTTATGCATTTATTACTAATTGACCTTCAGATGCAGGGATGCTAATGATGAAAAGGAAGAGCCGTCTGACATACGCACTCAGTGATGTTGATTATGAGTCCTGAAGCATCCATCCACTCCTAATCAATTAGCTTCAAGATTCTGATCGCTCAATGTAGGGGATGGGACCACGTAGATGTCCCACTTTTCAGAGCCCATCTACAAATGCTTGAGGTTGGCCTCGAGGAATTTAACGGTATCAGATGCAAGTGGTCTGCCAATCGATTAAGAGAGAACGTCTGATTCAGACGGGAACAGGATTTTAGACACGGAAGATAACAGATCTAATATAAAATCAAGGCCAGGAGGATTCCAATGATCTCAGACCGCAATGCTGAAGATGTTTCTGATGAAGAGATTGTTGTAATAGATGATGTAATCAACGTAGAGGCGGAAGTCAAAGACCCAACTAGTCAATCTCAGCATGATAGCGATGAATCAAGAAAAGGCGAGAATGATTATGATGCTGAGAATGCGACAAGTACAACGGAAGCGGAAAAGTGGAAGTGGATGAGAGGATGGAGATAAAGACAGTATTGAGAACGACTAGAATGACTGTCCGTTCAGTTGTATGTGAAGAAATGATGTACTACTGAAGACTCTCGATATTCGACAACATCCTATAAACCTTGAGGAGACAGCCGAATTCGCTTCAATACTTATTTATAGCCACATATGGAAGGAAACCCGAATGAGGCTTGGATGTCTTTTTTCTGGAGGAAAGGATAGTACCTATGCAATCTATGAAACCATAAGGCACGGGCACGAAATCAGTTGCTTATTGACGTTATTTCCGCCAAGCAACGAAAGTCTACTTTTTCATTTTCCGAATGTCAGTATCACTCCTTTAGTGGCAAAAGCGATGAGACTTCCTCACTTGGTTTCGTCCGTTAAGGGAACTGATTTACAATGTGAGCTAGAGGCAATTGAACGTCTAATCAATCAAGCGAAGGCTCAGTATCATATAGATGGAATTGTGCATGGTGGTATTTCAAGTAGTTTTCAAGATTCCAATTTTAGCAATTGTTGTTCTAAGTATGGTCTTCGTGTTGTTAGCCCACTATGGGGTAAACCTGCAATCAAGTTCATGAGAGAACTAATTTCGAATGGCTTTAAAACTCTTATAACAAGTGTTTCGGCTATGGGTCTTGATCGATACTGGTTGGGGAAAATAATAGACGCGAAGGAACTGGGACGATTAATTGAGTTGAGTGATCGCAATCACTTTAATTTGAACTTTGAAGGAGGAGAAGCAGAAACTTTAGTCTTGGATAGTCCTATCCATCATGAAATAGTTGATGTTATGGAATCTGAAATTCAATGGGATGGTCAGCGTGGAATTTTTAGGATAACCAGCGTGAGGCTAAAATCAAAATAAGGAAAGAAAATTTATGCTCGACAGTCTTCGAACTAACCTGAGAAGCGCACTTAAGAAAGTAATTGGCGCTTCTGACATCAACCGTGAGCTAATAGAATCACTTTGCAAAGACGTCCAAAGGGCATTGTTGCAGTCTGATGTTAATGTAAAACTCGTTCTCACTGTCACGCAGAATATTAAACAGCGCTGCCTTACTGAGCAGCCGCCTAAGGGGCTTTCTCGCAAAGATCATATTATAACAATACTTTACAGCGAATTAGCTAGACTCCTTGGTTATACTGGTGAAGAGATAAAAACCATAGATAAATCGGCTCAGCCTGAGGGAGAACTATTCCCATTCAAACCGGGGAAACTCAACGTCGTACTAATGTTAGGAATTCAAGGAAGTGGCAAGACCACGGTCTCCGCAAAACTTGCTAGGTGGTTCACCAAGCATGGGCACAAGGTTGGTGTAGTAGGCGCGGACACATTTCGGCCTGGGGCTCTTACCCAATTAAGAATGAACTGTAGCAAGGTAAACGTGGAAGTTTATGGCAAAGAAGGCGAGAATGATGCCGTAAAGATTGTTGGGGACGGGATTGATTATTTCAGAAAACAGAACATTGACATTGTGATCGTTGATACTGCGGGGAGGCATAAGGAGGAATCCGCTCTTTTGGCCGAGATGACGGGTATGTACGAAGTTGCTAAACCGGAACTCGTACTGTTGGTGATCGATGGTACAATAGGTCAACAAGCCTTTAATCAGGCTAAGGCTTTCCATAGTGCAGCTCCGATCGGGGGCATAGCTATTACAAAACTTGATGGAACCGCAAAAGGAGGAGGTGTACTTGCTGCAGTGGTAGCTACGGGAGCCAAGGTAATGTTCATCGGAACAGGTGAAAGAATTGATGATTTAGAGCAGTTCTCTCCAACGCGATTTGTTGGGCGTCTGCTCGGTATGGGTGATATAAAAGCACTGCTTGAGATGGCCAAAGGATTAGAGCTTAAGGCAGATGAAAATCAGGCAAAAAGAGTACTAAGTGGGAAAATGACAATAGAAGACTTTTATGCACAGATGGAAAATGTCGGAAAGATGGGCCTTAGGAACATCATCGATAATCTCCCTGGATTATCTGGTATGGTAAAGGAGGACCAGCTAGATGCAATCCAAGGCAAATTGGAGAAATGGAGGGTTATTATTCAATCTATGACGTCCGCTGAGCGCTCGGATCCAGATATCGTGAATGATTCTAGGAGAAAACGTATCGCCCGAGGGTCAGGATTGACTGAACACGACGTTAAGGATCTTATTAAGCAGTACAGTAATTCTAAAGCGGTTATGAAGCAGGCAAAAGGAAGGCAGATGCAGGGAATGCTCCGACGATTCGGGATAGGATAGTTAGTATTTTGGATTTAGCTTCACACTTGGAATTGAAAAATTACGTATCCCTATGTAAGGAATGTAGGAATAGGCAAGGATTCATCGACAGGAAGAATCTAGACGAGCCAAACGAGTGCTTTATTTGTAACAATTTGATGAGCAAGTTGGGAACCATTAGTAATTCGCTAGTCACCAGGTTGAGTGACGGATATGAATTTAGAACCTTTCAGATCGGAGTCTCGCTCCCTTCCTCTTACATTGAAAGAGAAGACAATATTAGATCAAGACTGAAGATTAAGGGAAGAAATAGTATCAAGAATCAATTTTTATTAAGCCTTAGAGAAATGCTCAAGCATACTCTACTTAAGGAAATTGATTATGTATCTCCGGATCTCAGAATTGACCTAGTAATCAATGAAAAAAATGAGTTTTTTTTTAATATTATTCCCACACCTATCGTACTTGCATGTAAATATTTAAAAAAGAGGCGAGGAATAGCCCAAAAAAACAAAGGCTTGGCCGATACCAGAAATCAAATTTTAGAAAAAGATTCGCAACGCGAAAATTCCTTCAGTTTGGAAGAGGTGATATCTGAATACCTCAAGCAATTAACTTCAGGGGTAAAAGTTAAATTTTCATGGATTGGTGGCGAAGATAAAGAAAGTCTCGTACTTGGTAAAGGTAGGCCGTTTTTTGCAGAGGTAATAGGAGCGAAGCGGAGAGTTGTAACTGAACACAATATTAGCCTGAAGGAAAATGGAATTGAACTTTATGTGTTGAGCGTTTCAAGGATTCTACCGCAATCTCCACTGAAATTTGATTCTACGACAAGAGTTTCTATTACTGCAGAGAGATTGGTAAGTATTAAGGACCTCGAATGCTTAACTTCCCTTAGTGGGCGCACGATCTGGTTTAGAAACAAGAAAAAGATCATCAGAAAGGCTGTGCACAGTATTAAGGTAGGTAAGATAGATGGGCTAAATTTTGTACTCGATGTCTTCGCGGAAGGTGGGTTACATATCAAACAATTCGTGGGTGGAAAGGAGTATTGCGAACCGAATATTTCAACCATACTAGGGCTTAAGTGTGAGTGCTTAAGTTTCGATATTATGGATGTATGGCTACGAGACCGACACGCCTTGGAAGTATTTCAGCGACCCCTATCCGTAAAAATGTCAGTGAACGAAATGGCATGATTTGGGGTCAATGTAGCAACCAAATTTGTAAGTGCATATCTGACTGTTCACTCGTTTCATTGTATTTCAAGGTCTACTATTGTTGAGCCGTATCAACGCAAGGCATTTGTAATTTGGAAACTAATACGTCCTCAAACTCAAAAATAAAAGGGTTGAGATATTGAAAATGTGATCATCAATCATTGCAATCATTAGAAGAAACAAGTAAACGAGTTAATGCAAGATGTTGACGGATGCCCGCAATGGCGTAAAATCCTATCGAATGTCCTATGTTACTAAGGCAGAATATGTTGCGGACATTTGAACCTCCATACCTTTAGCTACGTATGAATTTACCGTAATGACGAAATTTTCTCTTCAGGATCCAGTTTTCGCATTATCCTTTTTACTAAATTCGGTAAATCCACATTTTCCACAGCTAAGTCTATCCTTATGTTCAGCCATAAATACCCCTTTTCCACATCTGGGGCAATCTCTCTTGGGCCTGGTTACCTTATCTCCCTCAATCTTGTAAAACTTGTATACCGATCCTGAATTGCTTTTCGCCAAGCTATCTACGCCTGCCCTAACCCTTCGCCTCTGAAGATGAAGCCTGTTTCGCCTTAAGTTTAGCAGCCTTTTCCTCATCGATCAGCTTTTTTCTTTCTTCTTTAGACAGATTTCTCAACAATCTATATCGAGGTACTTTACTTTTGGTTTCCTCCTCTGAATTAAATGCGTAAAATGTTCCGAC
>JAATVP010000098.1 GCA_014523625.1 Nitrososphaerales archaeon TH5896 | reverse complement strand
TTATACTAGAAAGGCATAACACACACATAACGTGATAAAGAATCGCCACCGAAGCAGGGGAGAGATTATTGCATCTATCCTTCAGGCAGTGAATGGGAATAGTCTTAGGCAAACTGAGATACTTTATCGCACATATTTATCACATAACCTTCTGAAGGAATACCTAATCCTCTTGCTTGAGAATGAATTAATTGAATATACAGCGGGAGAACGAACATTCAAAACTACTGGAAAGGGAATGAGATATCTTCAGATGTATGCTCAGTTGGGTCAGCTAATAGTAAAGCAGAATAGTAAGTATACTCTATCTGACGCTAGCCCTGCGTGGGGATAGTTTTACTACTTGGATCGTCCTAAAAATATGCGAACTCCGGGCTGAAATCGAAGAAAGGGGGGGACGTTTCAGGATATGTTTTTGATAGTGATCAAGATGTTGGAATAAAAGAATACAAATTGCCTACCTTTCTTAATCGCTTCGATCCATTAACTGTATTTCCCCTAAAAAAATTGATGCGTCAGAGCATAGGTCCTAAGCTTTTACTTGCTGTAACCTTTTATCCACATCATCCCAATTCACAACGTTCCACCAGGCCGTGATATAGTCAGGTCTTTTATTTTGATATTTGAGATAATAAGCATGTTCCCAGACATCGCAGCCTAATAAGGGGTTTAAGCCTTCAGTTTTTGGGCTGGTTTGATTCGGCATTGCCTTATATTCAACTTTCTTTACGGATGGATTATAGACCAGCCATCCCCAACCGCTGCCTTGTATCACTGCAGTATCTGCCGAGAATTTTTCCTTAAACCCAGCAAAACTTCCAAAAGATGAATTTATTGCATCCGCAACCGCACCTCCTGGCTCTCCACCACCATTTGGTTTCATATTATTCCAGAATATTCGATGATTATCGAAACCTCCACCATTGAAATTGATTGCACCCTTTTGAGCTGCTGGAACTTGATCCAAATTTGATAAAATTTGTAGGATGTCCTTGTCTTGAATTTCTGGAGGGCATTTTTCGAGGGCCACATTCAATTTGTCTGTATAAGTTTGATGATGCTTTGTATGATGTATCTCCATTGTTCTTGCATCGATATGCGGTTCAAGTGCATCGTAACCATAAGGAACTGGTGGCAATTCATATTTTTTCATACATTTTAAAGTAAATCTTTTACTATTAACTGTTCTGTTAGCATATCCCAAATATTATTCAGAGCAAATCAGGTCGAATTGATGGTCGGAGATCATTATATCTTATATAGCATCACAAAGAAAAATTAAACGATCAGAGAATATCTGTACTAAATAGGAATAAAGCGGTTCAGCATCATATCAAAAATGTTGCGTTAAATTTCTAGAGAATTAGTCTGCTTGGAGGCATTGGGCCTCTGAGGAAATCTGGGAAACGTATTTATTAAAATATATAGCACCTGATGTTTGATTAGCGTTTGCCAATAAATGATGATTTGTTACGTGCCAGGAAGAAGGTGTCTACAACTCGACCTAAATTTGTAAGGCAAGAGAGTTGGAGATATATCAGACTTGCAGAAAATTGGAGGAAACCAAAAGGCATTGATAACAAGATGAGAAAGCAGGTGTCTGGAGTCCCGCCGCTTGTTAAAGTAGGATACAGAGGCCCTAAAAAAGCCAGAGGTTTACATCCTTCTGGATATAGGGATAAATTGATTCATAATATCAGAGACCTGGAAAAATTGGACCCCAAGACTGATGCTGCGAGGATTGGTCACTCAGTAGGTCGACGGAAACGAATAGATATTGTGAACAAGGCCAATGCTTTGGGTATCAAGGTCCTCAATAAGGGTAATGTGACGCAGGAGCTTAATCAAAAGGATCAGAATAAGGAGCAGATCTAATGGTAATCAATATACGAAAGAAGCGAGAATTGGTCGCACGAATACTGAATGTAGGAGTGAATAGAGTTAGATTTGAACCAGACAAGCTTGAAGATGTGGCTGATTCTATTACGAGGGAAAATCTTAGAGCGCTCATCAAGAATGGGGCTATCTGGACTGCAAAGAGGCAAGGAACTTCTAGATATAGAGCTAAGCTGAAGCACTTGACAAGAAAAAAGCGTGGAATAGGAAAAGGCTCTAAGAAGGGGAAAAAAACCGCTAGAGTGGGCAAGAAGGAACTTTACATCACAAAGATTAGAGGCATGCGACACTACTTAAAGGTCCTGAAAGATCGAAACGACATAGATAGAGAAACGTATTGGTCACTATACAAGAAAGCAAATGGAGGTCAAGTTAGAACGTTGGCGCATCTGCGGGATTTGGTAAAGGCTTCTAAATCTAGATAAATAAAAATACTTTTCTTTCGATGTGAGAAATCTCTTCCCTACATCATGGGATAGATGAAAGGTACGAGATTGTGTGTATCTTAAAGGCAGTGGATTGCTCTTAGGAAATCTGTTTTCAGCTTCGAATAAAATTCGTTTCTAGAAATAGAGGATGCTGATAAGATTTAGCACTCGTAAGCATCGTTCGACTGTCTAAAATCGACAGGTAGCAAGTCTGGAGATTACCTGTGATCGTACCCAATAATAACAATAGGACGAGAAATGGCATGAATCCCGATATTTATCCTCTGACTTTGCTAACCTTTGATGAATCCTAGTATAAAGCCCGCGGCTAGGCTGCCCACCAGAGGAATTCCGAAAGCTGCCATGACTGAAGTAATACTTTGCTCAGTTCCTGGAATATTCGAGTTACTTACGTTGCCTACCAAGCCCGACCCCGCTTCTTGGATCTTGCTCCAGTCAACTGAAACATATTGTTGATACCCAAGACCCACAAAGGCAACTATCATTAATCCCGCGATAATGAGGACGATCTTGATTACCTTTTTTATCGCATATCCCACAAGAAATCCCGCTATTCCACCTACTGCTATTGGAGTGGCACTCGACGCTAAAGAACTCAAATCCATGCTCATATTGTCTGCCGATTATTAAACAGCCCAAGTATCTATATAGAGTCTGATAGTTTGTATCATAACCTTATCTCTATAGAATCCGTCTCGCCCCCATCCTTATTCATGGATTTGTAGAGGGGTCGTTAAATGATTTCAAGATAGAGTTAGGCCACAACACGTTACTACTTTGCTTCAGCAGAGTGGTTTTGGCGACAGCAGCTATGTATAATGTTATAGTAAAAGAAAGTTACCTATAGCCTTGAGATCAATTGTGCAAGCTCTTAGGATGACTAGTGTGGCCTTCTAAAATGTGAACGATACCTAATTGCACCGGCTGTGTCAGTATATGTTACCTCATCAAGGAAATTGGAATTAAAGCCATTTTCTCGCAGAGCACCGATTATTTCAGGGGAGAGAGGTTGTATGTGCCCTAAGATTAAATCCATGTAAAATTGATCGGGCTTAAGTTCGGCCTCATGTCCACGTTTGGCCAGCATAACCAAGATTCTTGCCAATAGAGTAGAAGTTGGCTCACTATTTGATTTATTCATATGGCTATGCAGGTTTAATTATTCAATCTCCAAGCAAATTATTAGGATCGATCTGATTTTCCAATTCACGAAATGTGTACATAGGAGGCGAACAGACAAAATTCTTGCAAACGTATGCTCGAGTGGAATGATTTAGTTGTGGACTTATGAGTTCCAATTTTCCTTTAAAGAATGGTAGTTGTTGTTCTAGTTGGTTAAAGTCTGTTTTCGACCTTACGTATGCAAATATACCGTTGGGAATATACGCCTTATTTAGGAGCATCAGCATATTATAGAAGGTGTCCTCATTTGGCTCTCGTCCTTGTACCACCGTAAATTCGATTGGCTTTTTCACGTACATATACAATGAGATAAGGAAATGTCCGAAACCAAACGGATTATCTCGGGCAATAGATGAAACTGACCTAAAAATGTCTTCCGATTTTTTTAGGTAATCATCTCTTTGAGAAAAATGATATAACCTCATTAAATTCATCGCTGCGACGGAATTGCCGCTAGGAATGGCAAGATCGTAATAATTTTTAGTTCTGATTATTAGTTCCTCATGGTCGTCCGAAGTGAAGAAAAATCCATCATTTTTACTCTTATCCCAGAAATGATCTATCACAAAATCTGTGTGTCTGAGGGCGGAATCCATATAGCGAGGAATAGGAAGAACTTCGAACAGATCAATTAATGAATTCACATAAAAAGCGTAGTCATCGAGATAGCCATTTAATTTAGGCTGATCGTTTTTGAAAATCCTGCGAAGTCTACCATCTGGGGACGACATTCTGGCCTCTATAAAATCTGTTGCCTTGACAGCTGCATTCAGATAGGTCTCTTCTGATGTAACTCGATAGGCCTTTACTAGTGCAGACATCATTAATGAATTCCAAGAAGTAATCGCTTTGTCGTCTTTCCCTGGACGTACCCGATGCAATCTTGCTTCGAACAATCTTGCCTCAGAACTTCTAAGAATACTTTTGATAACCTGAACAGGTTTGTCAAATTTCTGTGAAAGAAATGCTTGATTATTTTGGCTATTTAGGATATTTTTCCCCTCAAAATTCCCTCCTTCAGTAACACCATAGTACAAACAAAATAGGTCAGCTTCGGTCTCGTTGTTTAAAATATCTAAAATTTCTCTTTTCGTCCATAAATAATACTTACCTTCCTCTCCTTCCGAATCAGCATCCTCAGCGGAATAAAAGCAGCCATCCTTTGAGGTCATCTCTCTCAGAACATATTTAATACTTTTATGCAATACCTCAATATACTTTTCATCTCGAGTTACTTGGTAGATTTCAGAGAAAAGTTGGATGAGTAATGCATTGTCATAAAGCATTTTTTCAAAGTGAGGGATTAGCCATTTTTGATCCGTTGAATATCTTGCAAATCCTCCCCCAAGATGATCGTGGATACCTCCGGATATCATCTTATCAGCGGTGAATACTACAAAGTCCTTAAATTTAGAAATCTTCGACAATTCATAGTATCGTAGCAAAAACAATAGATTGGATGGGTTTGGAAACTTGGGAGCTTGTCCAAAACCGCCATAAGTAGAATCACCAAAATGCAATAAGCTAACGGCTGCTTCATCCAGTATGGAGCGCTCAGGTTCTGCCCCAAGAGGACGATTCGTAGAAATATCTTCAGCTGCTCCTGATAGTGCATGCATAAATTCAGAGGTAGCACTAAGGACTTCCCTCCTATTGTTAACATATGTGTCAGCAAGTTGTCTAAGGATGGACATGAAACCAGGCATCCCATATTTAGAATTCTTCGGGAAGTAGGTTCCTATATAGAACGGCTTCTGATCAGGAGTCAAGAAGACTGAAAGAGGCCATCCTCCATTACCTGCAGCTAATTGACACACGCGCTGGTATACATCGTCAAGGTCGGCTCTTTCTTCTCTGTCAACTTTAATGTTTACGAAATTTTCATTCATAATCCTTGCAATCTCCTCATCCTCAAAAGATTCGTGGGCCATAACATGACACCAATGACACGAACTATAGCCTATGCTCAAGAAAATTGGTTTATCTTCGGATTTCGCCTTTTCAAGCGCGTCCTTACCCCACGGATACCAATTTACGGGGTTGTAAGCATGCTGCAAAAGGTAAGGGCTGGTTTCGTTGATTAACATATTTGCCTTTCTCTTATTCTTCTCAATGTGATTGCCATCCATGGAATGAGAGCAAAATGGCTTTGATATTATATAAATACTAACAGAATTACTTTCTGGCCGAAGACGTCATTTCTTAGTTAGATAGGTTTGAATATCTCAGGTTTAATCATGCTCCAATAAGGCAAATAAAAAAAACTCACCGCAAACCCTCTATCACTAGATACTAACTTCGAATCACAGTTAGCGTTTTTGGAGAGATTTATCGATTGACCCTTGTCATTTCCAGTCGTCGGATACAGAGTAGCAATTATTGGTTCCCCTTCTGCAACAGATGCAGCTGCAATAAGTCGAAGTATTTCACGTCCTTTGATCCTCGGGATCTTTCTTGACGATTTCACCTGTATAAGCCACTTTCTTTGTTTCTTATTAGAATCTAATACTGCAACAATATCAGCAGGTCCTCTGCTATTCTTTGACAAGCGTACCTGCCAGCCAATTAATCTTAAGTATAAAGCTACTATGTACTCAGCTTCTCTGCCGAATGTACCGATCGAATATGATTGCTTCAACCTCAAGAAAAATACTATCCTCAGCTCAGCTTTAACTGTTATTGTAAAAAATCTCTGATATACTTATGAAATGTCCCTTCTAATGCCAATATATTGCCTATGAGATAGGCAGTCAGTCAGATAGGAGTATTCCTTTGACACAGTATTTGGCTATATAATGACGATAGAAGAATATGAATATATTTCTATTTATGATGGAATTTTCTAATGATCATAAGGAATACTGATCCATACAAGTTAAAGAAATGCGTATCTTGCAAGAACCTAATTCCATTAAATACCAAATATTTTACTATGTCTCTATCGCTGCAGCATGTTTGCTTAGGCTGTGCAGATAGAGAAATTCCTAAACTAATCCAAAATCTTCAGCAGGATCTACGAAAAATAAAGGAAGAATTGAAGAGTAGCTAATATCACATGCAACGTTCAGGTTTACCTATATTTGGAAATTAGAGTCAAATGTCAATAAATGCCGATTATTTTAATCCAGAGTTGACAATCAATAGTGGACAGATGTTCTTATGGCAAAAAATGAGGGATGCATGGTATGGAATTCACAACGATCGCGTGTTAAAACTTTCAATCGAGGAACGACCTAATGATCTAGATAACAGTCCTATAAAATATGAATCGTTTCCCGAGGATCGCGGATGGGAAAAGAAGTTGTTTAGAATGGATGATGATATTGATAAGATACTCAATACCATTTCGTTTGACCCGCTAGTACATAATTCGATAATGAGATTTGGTGGCCTTCGAGTCATGAGGCAGGACCCTATACAGTGTATGTTTTCGTTCCTATGTGCTAGTAATATTAATATCCAGCGAATTCGCAAAATACTCTTTAATTTATGTAAGCAATTTGGAAAAAAAATCACCGTGAATGGCGACCAGTTTTTTACCTTTCCAACGCCAAGAGATCTCCATGAAGCGAACATATCGGAATTGGTTACATGTGGCACAGGTTACAGAGCAAAGTCAATCAAAATGCTTGCAACCACGATACTCAATGGGGAGATCGTTCCTGGTGAACTTATCCGAATGAAATACGAGGATGCAAAACGAGCTCTACTGGGCATACATGGAATAGGAGAAAAGACTGCAGATTGCATCCTCTTATTCTCACTTGAGAAATTGGAAGCATTTCCCATTGACACGTGGATTGCGAGAATAATATCTCACACTTATGAACTTCCCGTGGGTAAGAAAAAGGCGAGAGCTAATGGCCATAACCATCATCTTAGTCATCAGCAGTATCGATATCTGTCTAGTAGCATGAGGATGTATTTTGGTATATACGCAGGGTATGCCCAACAGTATCTATACTACTACAGTAGACATATAGCTGGAAGAAAGTGGTAAGGATCTCACTTAAGAGATAATAGCGCATAATGCTTGAATGTTGAGAGAAACATCGCGTTGTATTAACTTGTGGGTCCGAGGCCTATTCCTAGCCACACTATGCAAATCCTCAAAAACTTGAAGCGCCAAGGAGGTGCTTAGCACCGTTATTGAATAATGTCTCAATCCTTTATATTGTAATTCATATACAAGATGATAGAAGAGTAGAATTGCATGGATACGAAAAATGAATCCCAATCAAATTTGTTCGGTAACTATACTAAAGAAGAGAACAATGGACGGTATTTGTACGGAGATTATACACCATTTGAAGAGAGGAAGAATATTATCCATGTCTTGAAGGACTTTGTAGCTACTTCTGCAAATATAATTGAGATTCATAAAAATGTAGGCACCCTTCGATTCGTTTTGGAGAATGTTGATGTTTTTCAGGATGAGATTATAAGAAAGATCGGGAATTTGCAAAACTCAGTTGAATCTTCGTTAGACGTATTTCATACCAAGTATCATGAGAAAATCGTGAGCTCATCTGACGTCAAGAAAGAAGCTGAATCGTCCTTCTTTCGCATGAGAGCTCCGCTGATAAACTCAATTGGGGATATTGAAAAGCAATTTACAAAGTACGCCAATGAATACAGAGAAGAAATACAGGAGAGGATCATCGGGTCGTACAATAATGCTATTACTTTACTTCAGCTGTGGCTTTCGAAGGATGAATATAATTTGCCTGATACTCTCCTCGAAAGGCGAAACAAAATACTGATTGCAAAAATAGACAAAGATCCTTATTCATATACTATCTCTTCTGCAAATGAGATCATCGGCATTACCAACACAGATTCATCTAGCATAGACGATGATAAGATTAACGGTCTTGAGAACCTGCCTGCATCTACATTTTCGTACCATTTCACTATTGACTCTAAGTTTTCTGAGTTTTGGAAACATAGAAGAAAAATATCCGATCTAGGAGTAGACGATCTGTTGATCCCAATCGGATTCAAGAAATCAATATCAGAAAAACTACGACGGTCTTTCAGGCTTGGATCGAGCCAAGAAGAGCCTCAGGACTCTTCTGAAAGAGAGGTCGAATTTGTCCATGCAAATAATCTATACATAACTTATATCAAGATGCATACTGGCAAGGCTTTAACTGTTAGGCTTTCAGGAGATCCTTCGAAGATTGACGAAAAATCAGTCGAGCTGGAATACAATCTACCTGACTTGATACCAAAAGAGAAAGGTGCCAAGAGTAGTAATAGTAGTACTACCATAGAATACTACAAGGAACTCGTATCGGAAGGCAGATTGCCTAGAATTGATTACCTTGACAAGGATGAACGAAGGAAAATAGATCTGACTCAGAAAGAATTTCAAGAAGGGACAGATACCCTCAAGCTCGTAATGATGGGAAAAATGTTAGCAGATAGAATAAGTGACATCTCGAATATATCTGTAGTATCACCTCACATGAAGCTAGACTCGATCAGGGTAGGAGATAAGGAAGGCATAGTGACCTCAAATGATTCAAACAAGACGCTACTATACTACGAAGACATTGTAATGTCTTTTCTCGAACTTGTTGCAGTGGGATTTTCGCCTTTAATCCAACGTATTTCCAATAAGAGCCCAGTGAAGGGAGAATTAATTTTGAGGTACGAAACTGAACAAAAAGAAAGAAAGGAGTATGTCTTACGAACCGAGGAGCTAAGTGCACCTTTGTCGCATGAAGTTGGTAGAAGGATACTAGAGAGACTCAAACTTTAGTTCTTATAGTACGGCTTAGAGCATAATTTTTTCTGTCATGTCAGTAAGAATAATGGATTATCTAGGGCTCGTATAGAGTGATGTTGCAATTACGAACGTTTGTAAACAACAATTTTCAAATGTTAATTACAACTCAGGCATCAATTTCTTGCGATCGTGCCATCCACAAAAGTCCTGTAAATCTTGAGTGCATCAGTTTCGCTAGTTGCTCCCACAATAGTAGCTGCTCCGCTGGTAAGGATACTGATTGATACCTTCCCCTCGACCCCACTGCTTGAGGCTGTTATTCCTAAATTTCCACGGGATGTCACATCATACCCAAGATGCTCGGCATTTTTTACTATCATGGAAAGACTTATGGATGAGAGTCCAAATGGCGCAACTGTATAAGTTCGCTTACCCCTATCTCGCCCACAAAGCTCCTCAACAAATAATTGATCTCCTGAAACTGCCTTAGCCTCGAGTGACTTTGACAAACTCGCAGCGGAGCCACAGGATGGACAAGCTTCTTGTCTCAACATTTGTACCTTCTCCATCGTCAAATCGTTTAGATCTATATATAGCAGCTTATCGACTAACGATGGCTTTTGACCGGTGATTATTTTAACGGCTTCTGATACCTGAGATCCCGCAACTAAGTAAAGTATCGATGGATGAACACCTTCTGTACTACAAGTAGGCATATCTTCCTCTTCTAATTCAGGGAACATACACCGCAGACATGCTGATTCGCCAGGCAGAATCGTACATACTGAACCAAGCATCCCCAACGCCCCAGCATATATGAACGGTATCTTTTGCTTTATACAAGCATCATTCAATGCATATCTTGCGTCTACGCTGTCAAGCGCATCAATAACTATGTCTGCCCCTTTCACTAGGCTCTCTGCGTTATATCTTGTAACAGAGATTGGTATTGCCTCAATCTTGGCGGTTAGATTTAATTTCTGCAAGCGCTCAGCAGCTACTTCAACCTTAACTTTGCCGATATCATCCTCATTATACAAATGCTGTCTGTGAAGATTAGAAATTTCGATAACATCCCTGTCTATTATTCTGAGTTTACCTACACCCATAGCACTGAGCATTGTTGTGACAGGATTGCCTATTCCGCCGACTCCGACCACGCATACAGTAGCCTTCCTTAGTTTTTCCATCCCAATGAAACCAATTTCTTCGAGCATGATCTGCCTTGAATATCGCTGCATATCCTTCCCAGAAAACTTTTCATCTCCTTCTCGGTCTCCTCCTCCTGCGACTGCAGGGAGTATGTAAATTGTGTCATCTTTATTTAATGCTGTGGCCATGCCATCGCTACTGAATCTTATGTTCTTGCCATTTAGGTAGATATTGATCAATGAACGTGGTTTACCATTAAGATCAAATACTCTCCTCTTGAAATCTTCGCCCATTGTTTGTGACACTTTTTGAAAGGCGTCGCTCAAACTTTCAGCTTCGATGGGCAATTTACGCTCTCCTCCACCTTTGTTTAGGACTGACGGAATTACAAATTCTATTTGAACCATAATCTCTGTTTCAGCTCCAATCTTTAGTT
>JAATVP010000097.1 GCA_014523625.1 Nitrososphaerales archaeon TH5896 | reverse complement strand
CATCTAATTAGCGCCGATACTACCTGTATATCTGGCTTTACAGCATCTAGTTTTGGAAGTACGTCCACAATTGCTTCAGTCGCTTTAAGTCCATTACCTGTAACATAACACACAATATTTTCGTCCTTATCAATCCTGCCATCCTGAAACAACTTTTTAAGCGCTGCTACAGATACACCTCCAGCCGGTTCTGTAAAGATCCCCTCGGTCTTTGCAAGAGCCAGAATACCATTCACAATCTCTTCGTCTGTGACCTCCTCTGCAATACCATTATACTGAGCAAGACGTCTAAGTACATATAATCCATCGCCTGGGTCGCCGATCGCCAGACTTTTTGCTATCGTTTCAGGCTTTTCTACTGGCCTGACTTCATTGCTCTTGCTTTTAAAAGCGTCGACTATTGGTGCACAACCGTGTGGTTGAGCTGCAATAATTTTCATTTTTGACACATCATCTATCAACCCCAAGTTTTCGAGCTCCTCAAATCCCTTACAAACTGCGTTGAGCATGGCTCCACTACCTACCGGGATTATAAGAGTATCTGGAACTTGCCAGCCTAGTTGTTCTGCAACCTCGAAGGCGAGTGTCTTTGAGCCTTCAACATAGTATGGTCGCATATTGATATTGACTATCCCAATACCTTTGGAGTCACCAATTACAGATGCAACTCTGTTGGCGTCATCATACGTGCCGTCTACTGCAACAAATTCTGCACCATATGACAATGCTTGAGAGATTTTTACTCTTTCAATATCAGAGGGTGCAAAAATATAGCATGGCAACTTAGCCTTGGCAGCATGTGCGGCTGTCGCTGAAGCTAGATTCCCAGTAGATGCACAACCGACTGCTCTTAACCGAATTTCTTTCGCCTTAGATACTGCAACGCCAGCCGGTCTATCTTTGAATGAATATGTAGGGTTGACAGAATCGTTCTTTATGAATATGTTCTTCAAGCCTCCAATCTGTTCTCCTAGTCTATCTGCTAGTTGGAGCGGAGTGAATCCCGCACCTAGACTAATAATGTTATTTTTGTTTGCAATTGGTAAGAGTTCAAAGTATCGCCAATATGACTTCTCATGCCTCCTTGAAAATAACTCTCTTGTTAGGGGAGAATTGATCTCATATTCTACATCTAAAGGGCCAAAACAATCCTCGCAGATATATCTAAATTCTGGTTCATATTCTCTATTACATTCCCTACACTTAAGACATCTTACAGTACCCATAAGAATCAAGCTATATCGATTAACGGTGTAAATAAGGATCTCTAACAATAAGTTTAGTAATACTGAACTTTGCTACTCACGGAGATATTAATCCAAATAATAAATTTGCTGTGAGAATTAGTATTATACTGTCATCAGATAGTGATTTTCTCATAAATAGTAAGAGACACTATTTTTATTGCAAAAAATCTTCGATGAAATTTCGAGGACAAATTCAGTGCTCTGGTAACCGTGTGCATGATAATCAGAAGTAGATATAAATCGCAAGATATTGAATCAAGAACATAACCTTGGGCACATGAGAAATGCAGGTTTCCACTAAATCTTCTGTAAAGTCGGCGTCAGTAGTTCATGTTGGGCTAGATGACACAGATTCAACACAAGGAAAGTGCACTACTCATGCTGCGTATAGGATTACGGACTACCTTTTGAATAACAAGAGTATTGAATTTGTTGACTATCCACTGCTTATCAGGTTGAATCCAAATATTCCCTGGAAAACTAGAGGCAATGGAGCTGTGTGTCTGAGATTCAGAACTTCACATCATGAAGATGTTTTGGACAGGATAATGGATTTGGTTCATAAGGAAAACCTTGTTGCAACTGGCGCTAATCCTGGAATAGCGGTCTTCTGCGGGGAAACAATACCATACAGTATCCAATGTTTTGCTCGTAAAGCATTATACGATGTAGTTAGCAGAAAGACTGCCGAAGACTTAGCTGCGCGTCATCAGATTCGCTTTTTCATAGATGGAAATGGACAAGGATTAGTTGGATCTATGGCGGCTATTGGTACGTTACTGCATGAAGACCACACTTTCGAAGCTGTGGCCTATAGAAAACAGGAAAGATGTGGAACAGTCCGAAGACTTGACAGTGCAAAGGTAGTTCAACTTGACGCAGAAACGTTTCCTTACACTTTTAATAACTACGATAAGGCACACCATAGGGTTCTAATTCTTCCTCATGGCCCAGATCCTGTTTTCTGTGGGATCAGAGGTGAAAGTGCGGAGGTAGTATCTTTTGCTCTCGGAAACCTACAGATTAGCGAGGAACTTGAAGGACACATGGTGTTTAGAACAAATCAGGGCACGAATCAGCATCTTCAAAATGAGGTTGGATTCACAGACATTAAATGTTACACAGCCGGTTTCAGCCAATGCAAAGTTGATTCAAGGCCTACGGTAATTGAAGGAGGCCATGCACTGTTCAGCGTTAGGGATTCCAGTGGTGCAGTTGTTAATGCTGCAGTCTACGAACCAACAGATATGGTAAACTTTGCATCCAAACTAGAAGTGGGGGACGTCATAAAAATAGGATTTGGTGTTAGGAAGCCCAGTTCGAAACATCTTAGAACTCTAAATATAGAATATTTGCAAGTGTTAGTGGCCAACGAAATCTTTGAAACTGCTAACCCCATCTGCATAATCTGCAAGAAACGGATGAAATCAGAAGGAACGAATAAAGGGTTCCGTTGCCGGAAATGCGGTCTTCGAAATAGAGATGCTAAAAAGATCCTGATTCCAAAAACTCGAATGATACAAACTAATCTTATTGTTCCTACTCCTAAAGCTCACAGGCATTTAACTAAGCCCATTCATCGCTATGGAATCGAGAAGAATATGGAGAATACATTGGAAATAAAAATGTGGTCTCCGTGGTTCTCTAAAAACCTAGGGCTGGCGGAGGATTACTGAAACCGACAAGCTATGCACAAAATATGTGACCGTCAATATTGTGAATACATGGTAGCGGGGGGTTGATTTGAACTTACGGCATGTACGTGTGAACGTAACAAGTAACCGCTCTGCGGGTTATGAGCCCGCCGGGATAACCTAACCTTCTCCTTGGAGAATCTGGCTTCCCCACCCCGCTAAAAATGCATCAGAGATGAGATAATATATCTTTATTTGTCTGAAAATTCAACATCATAAATATCGATCATAATTAGTAAATTCTTCTATCGAATTGTGTATCTGCTCAATTCGAGGGGGTTCACTTTTATCTTTAGCTAAAATAAGGCAAGGTTATGGAACATCGCGTCATAGAGCGCAGAAACGGATGACGATATTTCGTTTTTGTTTAGAAGTTGAATAAATATTAAATTCAAAGAGCTGCGTTATCATGAAAGGCCATTTGACAAATGCCTCTAACAAGTTTTTTGCGATATATGCCCACTCAAGACTTCCTATTCCAGCACGCTTAGATGATGCTACTGTCTACGAACCCTGTTCTAGAAGATCGCAACAGAAACCATCTTCATCTGTTTCCATCATTTGATTTAGTATGAAAGGATAACTTGATTTTCTAGGCAAATCATTAGAAACTCTGATGGAGCGGGATCCATACTTCATTGAGGGAGATGCGGACACTATTATCGATCAACTTTCACTGCTACCTGATCAAAGAAAAAAATATAGGCTTATAGTCACCTCGCCCCCCTACTACAAGCACAGAAAATATGGGGATGATGTTAGGGAGCTTGGTAGAGAATCCTCCGATTCCGCTTTTGTTAAACGGCTTATCACGTTATTAGCAAAATGTAGGAGCCTTTTACGTGATGATGGAAGTCTGTGGGTTGTAATCGGTGACAGTAGACGAAATTATGGTAAGCTCTTGATCCCTCATCGTCTCACTGCAGGTTTAGTCAAAGAAGGTTACATCCTTCGTGAGGACATTATTTGGTACAAGAGAAACTACATCGCTTCAGGGTCTCATGTTAATTTCTCCCAGGCTTATGAATACGTACTTTTCTTCTCAAAGCGTGCTAATTGTTTTACCAATATGGATTTGATAAGAACCAAGGGAAATGAAGCAAGAGAGGGACGAAATAAAGTGCCACCCCTAAATATGATACAATTTGGTCCAGTTTTGCCAGACAAGAAAAAAATTGCCCATGTGATGGAAAAAATAACAAAATGGACATCTGCTCCAGCTAAGGAGACTTTGCCTTCTACTAGTGAAATAGCACGAGCATATGGCTACGATCCCGAAAAATACTGTCCTACATGTTATCGAAAGTTTAAACGTCATGCCACAAGGAATAGGATTGGGGATCACAAGCATTATCCTATATTTGCAGTATGCAATTTGAGAGGCAAGAATCCAGGGAATGTGTGGGACATCGCTACCAAGGCTCACCATGGAAATGAGCACTTTGCAATATTTCCTGAGGAGCTGGTGGAGAGAATAGTCAAATTTGCTACACAACAAGGAGATTGGGTGATGGATCCGTTCTCAGGAAGAGGGACTACAGGCATTATTTGTAGAAAATTGAAAAGGCGGTTTGTTGGCATTGACCTTTACCCCTATAATATCTCGCTCTCAAGGAGGAATATTAAAAACGTGTCAGCTTATGACTAGAGATATGCCATTACATCACCTCCATAGCATATTGTTGTATTAGCCACGAACTTTTATATTACCAAATTTGGTCCATCATCAAAAGCTACAACATGCGTGCTGCGGTTTTCTACTCTCCAAATAATATCTCATTAGAAGAAAGGGATCATAATTATCTATCTGGAGACAGTCAACGGGGAGGGGTTTTGGTGAGGATGAATGCATGCGCAGTTTGCGGGTATGATGTGAATGTTTATAGAAATGGACATACCAAAGTCAGAGCGCCCGTTGTCCTAGGGCATGAAATTTGTGGGGAACTCGTAGAATCTCCCAACATTTCAAATTCACGTACTTATCTAGATGATGATGTTAGCAAACTTGATCTAGTTGAAGGCACACGAGTGGTACTCTCACCCGTTGTACCTTGCTTGAATTGTATGTATTGCGATATTGGACAATACAACCTATGCATTAACCTTGGAGAAATTGGATCTTCTGTAGATGGAGGATTTGCCGAGTTCGTACGCATTCCAAACAATACTCTGAGAATTGGAGGACTCATTCCACTCCCTAAATCTCTTACCAATGAAGAATCGACATTGATTGAGCCTCTGGCTTGTTGCCTTAACGGCTTCAAGCGCATTAATTCTTTCGTTAATGAAAGATTGGAAGATAAAACATTTGTGATACTTGGAGACGGACCAATTGGTCTCATTCACTTACAACTTGCAAAATATCTATATGGTGCTAAAGTAATAGTAGTCGGGCGAGTAAATCATCGACTACAGGCTGCAAGAAAAATGGGGGCCGATTTTGTGATAGAGCTCGAAGATAATAAAGACTCACCAACTTGTGCTATCAAAGAAGTATTAGACCTAACTGATGGAAAAGGGACAAGGCTATCGATAATTGCTACTCCAAATCCTGACGCGTTCGAGGTAGCCGCTGGAATCGCCTCTAAGAATTCTATTATCAATATATTCGCAGGTATGCCAAGACATCGGAGTTTTCAACTGGATCCCAACTGGGTTCACTATAATCAGATTGCTCTTATTGGAAGTTTCAGTGCTACACCTCAATTGATCCACGAATCAATTACACTTGTCACCGAAAGGCGGGGGATTAATCTTTCTTCGATCATCACTCATCAATGTAAGCTCGACGAAATATACAAGGCGCTTGAAATAACTGAAGAATTTTTGGGCCTACGCGTAGTAATAAATTCCTTTTAGATTATTGCTAATGATTCCATTTATCGGTCTACTCTGTTGAAGAAAATCAAATTAACGTATATGATCAAGAAATAAGAAAAGTGTGAAATCTAAATAAATGCAACAAATTGATGCGGTATGCGAGGACTCAAAACAAATACCAAAGGACTCTTGACTCTGACCTGTATTCGCATTTCTCTGAAATAGGGTTTATGATGGAAACTCGTCTAGAAATTAATGCTCATGCTGATGTTTGTAAATCTGAGAATTCAAATTACACCGCAGAGATAACGATTTGATCCGTTTCACACCGTTTATCGTTGCTATGAATTCAGCCGTTTTGTGAGAGACTAGGCCCTGCCAGTCCTTATCCATTACAATTCTACGTCGGATTTGAGTGGCTGACAAATCTTTTCTCCTATATAATCGTGGTTGCACTACCTTTACTCCCCTCTCAGTAAAGAGGTATTTGGTAAAAGGATCATTTGTATAAACCCAGGCATATCGTGGCACAAGTAAATCCATCTGATATGTCCAGAGATAATGAATATCGGTATCTGGAACTGGGATCAACATAATCCGATTCTCGTCAATTCCTTGCTCTGCTACCAGAGTCTCACGTATCATCTCTATACGTTCACCAGCTGTAAAGGGATTTCTAAATTCATGGCTCCTTTGAGAACTCCCGACTACTATTATCAATTCGTCTACTTCTCTAGAAGAATCTCTCACAGCCGATAAATGGCCCAAGTGGAATGGTTGAAACCTTCCCACAAGAATTCCTCTCAATACTGCCATAGGTTATTACCCCCGTAGTTGAAGGTCCAATTTAAAGGAACATAATTAATACTAGGTTATCGTATACAAGCCGACAAATTCTTGTCCGAGAAATGTAACAGGATTACATTGAACCCGTTTTCAATCATTTAATCCAATGGATATGAAAGAGGTACTCAACAAGAACGGACAGGAATACCTGCGCTCTAGCTTTAAAGAAAAATGACTGATCTCGAAAGTTTGATCATTTGTCATTCTGAATGTATCTAGCATAGGTTGCCATTAGATCTGCTCTAATTGTGCTTTGTTAGAATTCTTGCTATGATAAACTGAAGTGGGAGAGAAGAAATTGTCGTCCACTCTAAGCATCATGTTGACATGATTTGCATATCTAACCAATATTCAGAGACTCACAGCTGGAAAGCGTTACAATGGATTAAACATGTAGCAAAACAATTTACTTTAATATGTCAAGGATCCTATTATAGTCATTGTTTCCTATTCGCAAGAAGGAAAAAGACGTAGTACTGAAGGATGGACATCACAGGGTTCCATATGGCCCTTGGTTCGATGACCTAAACAAGCTCACAAATGAAGAGCTTATGCGAATGTACAATGTAATTTCAACAGGATCATACGAGTTTGCAAAGAATGCTTGGTATTTTCCAATAGGGGGTGACCAGAGGTGTCCGATAATGATTGCCAAAGGCTATAAGCGTCCGACTACATCAAATGAGATGATAGATTTCCAAGATACAGCTCTGATCCTCGAAAAACAATTTAAGGAATTCGTCGATGCGTGGGATTACGGAAAAATTACGACAAGAGATATAGAAAATGCGATTCTCGAGTTGTTTGAAATCAGGAGTATCAAGATTATTCAAGATTAAATCGGAAGTTGCTAATGTATTTCAGATAGCATGCAGCACGATTTGCATTTCCCTTAGCTCTTAAGACAATCCATCCATTCAATGTGGCCTCTTGCCAGTATGAAGCCTTTATGGTCTAATCATATCTCATTTTCTGATAGAGCTATGACTCGGTCTCAGAAATACAAGTCTAGATCATCGTTCGTGATCATGTTTCTCTTCATTGCTATCCCTACCTTCATCTCATTACAGACCCAGCCTAGAATGTCAACTGTGACCTGAATAGTACCTTCAAGATTTCCCCAAACAATTAATACCCTTTGACATGCAGGGACACCTCAAATCGTTGTGGGTAAAATACGATGAGGGACCTAGAAAATAATGTGCCCGATTCTAAGCATGGAATGATTGATAAGAATGTTTCACCTGGGGACTGGGTAGTCGTAACTACACACGGCGGGGATACATTTCAAGGCATTCTTATGCCTAGATATGCATCAATGGACAAGAAACATGTAGTCCTTAAATTAAAGAGCGGATATAATCTAGGAATCTTATCTGTCAAGGTAAAGTCTATCAGTAAATCTGAAAACAATTTGGGAACTACTACAAGCCTTGTAGATGCTGCCAAGCCAAGGATTCAAATAGAGAAGGGTAACTTGCAATCTGTTCACAAGATTGCACTTATTGGCACCGGCGGTACTATTGCCAGCAAAGTGGATTATCGGACAGGAGGAGTCAGCGCTGCTTTGTCTGCATCAGAGATTTATGATGCAGTACCTGAACTTAGAAAATATGCATCTATAGACGCTGATTTCATGTTCAATGAGTATAGCGAAAATCTGGAACCTCATCATTGGACTCAGATCGCAAACAGGATCGGTGAGAAAGTAAGGAGTGGAGGCTATCGAGGCATAGTGGTCTCCCATGGTACCGATACGATGCACTATACAGCTGCTGCACTGAGTTTTGCTCTTCGCAATCTTCCTATCCCAGTTGTTTTGGTTGGATCTCAAAGATCATCGGATAGACCCTCGTCTGACGGAGCCCTCAATCTGATAGGTGCCACGATTTTCGCGATAGAATCTCCTTATGCTGGAGTATTTGTTGCAATGCACGGAAGCACGTCCGATGACATTATCTCCTGTCATTTGGGGACAAGAGTTAGGAAGAATCATACAAGCCGACGAGATGCATTTGAATCAATAGACAGGTTGCCTATCGCGACGGTGATCAATGCAGAGGTGAAGATAGAGTCACAATTTGTTAAAATGGATATTCCAATTCGTCATAATAGTTACGACGCGAGCTATTCTAAGAAACCCGAGAACAATTTCGAAGTCGTGTCGAAATTTGATCCGAATGTAGCTCTCATAAAATATTATCCTGGTATAGATCCAAACTTAATTGGATATGCAGTCAAGACTGGTTGTAGAGCAATTGTCCTTGAAGGAACTGGATTAGGACACGTAGGAAGAAAACTCTTCCCCGAGATTGCAAAAGCTATCAAATCTGGTGTGTTAATATTCATGACGTCTCAATGTATCTGGGGAAGATCAAATATGAAAGTTTATGACACAGGCAGAGATTTGATCGAATTGGGGGTTATGCCCCTTGAAGATATGACTTCTGAGGCGGCTGTAGTAAAGGCAATGTGGGCAATGGCAAATGCGCATGATAATATAGAGGCAGCAAAAATAATGGAAAGAAACATAGCCAATGAAATATCTTTAACGTCCCCGATAAATAGGCGATTGCTATATTATGGGAAGGATTAGTGAGTTTGACAACCAAATCACCTAAGGCTAGCTCAAAGTATTCTCTTCCCAATTTGGATCCAAATATTTCAGGAGCCAATGCAATGGTAGGGTTGGAGATACATCAACAATTGGCTTCCCAGAATAAGCTTTTCTGTAATTGTAGTAACAAAGGAGCTGACCAGTCAACCCTGATATTTATTCGTAAGCTGAGACCCGTTCACAGTGAACTCGGTGGATACGATCCGGCAGCTATCTTCGAAGCAACAAAGACTAAATCGATAAGATATCATAGTCATCCCTCCACGAGTTGTTTGGTTGAAGCAGATGAAGAACCTCCCCATTCCGTTGATAAGGAGTCTCTCGAAACGGCACTTATTCTAGCACTGGCGCTCCACTCTAATGTAGTTGACGAGATCCACGTTATGAGAAAAATTGTGATTGACGGATCCAACACGACAGGATTTCAACGGACAATGTTAGTTAGCACAGGAGGGTACCTCGAAATGGAAGGAAACAAGAAGGTTGGGGTACAAAGCATTTGCCTGGAAGAGGATGCGGCTCGACTCCTTTCCGACGATAATATCGCTAGAGACTATTCCCTAGACAGATTAGGTACTTCTTTGGTGGAGGTAGCACTTGAACCTATAAGTGGAACTCCACAAGAAGTGTTACAGGTTGCAGTAACATTAGGAAGGCTGCTCAGAGCAAGCAGAAGGGTAGAAAGAGGCATCGGTACCATAAGGCAGGATATCAATGTCTCAGTGAACGGAGGATCAGTCGTAGAAATTAAAGGAATACAACAATTAGATCAACTTATCAAAGTTATAGAATTTGAAACAACAAGACAACTAGGCATGATACAGATCGCAGCTGAATTGACTAAAAGACGTAACTCTTACACCTCAGAATTTACAGTAAAGGATGCAACTGACATTTTAAGGCGCTCTTCCTCTAAGGGAGTAGCTCGGATTTTGGAGAGAGAAAATACACAAATTATGGCAGTAAGGGCAGAGGGATTCGATGGAATTTTAGGATACGAGCCTTATGATGGGGTGAGACTTGGCAGACAGTTAGCAGAAATAGTAAGATTCTATGGGCTAGGCGGAATTTTTCATTCTGATGAACTGCCTAACTACGGAATAACCGAATCCGAAGTAAGAGCAGTGAAGGAGAGATTGAATATAGAAAGTGGACGTGATGCGTTTATTTTGATTGGGGGAGACAAGGATAGGGTTCAATTCGCCGTTGATGCAATTATTCAGAGGTTGAATAAGGTTACTCAAGGTGTTGTACCGGAAACGAGAGCAGCGACGCTGGATGGGAAGACGATATTCATAAGACCTAGACCTGGGTCCAGCCGAATGTATCCTGAGACGGATGTGCTTCCCATAAAAATAGATGATTTGATTTTGGATTCATTGAGAGGCTCTGTACCTAAATCATTTGACAGTTACATAGAGGACATAATGCAAAAGTATCAGCTTAACCGCAAACTAGCCTTTGAGATTTTTGACTCTGACCGCCTGAAACTCTTTGAAGACACGGTCAAAAGTACAAAGGTACAGCCGACTTTTGTTGCCTCAAAATTAACAGAGGATCTTACTAACCTAAGGAGAAAGGGCTTGAATCCAGATAGACTTTCCGATAAGTCGATTAAAATGGCATTTCAATTGCTTGACGGAGGTGATATAGCGAAGGAATCAATTCCATTAATACTTGAGACCATGCTAACAAAGGATATTGATGAAGTAAAAGAGGCCATCCAAATTCTTGGTCTTAAACAAGTCAGCGAAATTGAACTAAATGAAATCATTGACAAAGTAATTGCCGATAACATGGTTTTGATTAGACAAAAAGGGAGAGATTCGCTGGGAACACTGATGGGAAGAAGTATGTCATTACTTAGAG